>NZ_JAAFAN010000004.1:0-113471 GCF_010287905.1 Cellulosimicrobium composti | reverse complement strand
TGCTTGGAGTGGTGCAGCTCCATGATCCGCCCGGAGATGTGCGGCTCGAGCGCACCGTAGTCGTAGGACAGCTCGGGCAGGGTGTAGACGGGCATCCTCAGTACCTCCTGGGTACGGGGCCGCCGGGGTGGTCCCGCGGCTCCTGGGCGACGATCTGGCGGTGCCTTCGGCTTCAGAGCGACGCGACCGGGCGCGTCCGGGCACGAAGACGACGATGACCCGCGACCTGCCCACCTCGGTGAGGGGGGCTGGCCGCGGGTCATCGTCCTACTGTGCAGGAACCTCCGGGTCAGCGCTCGTCGGCGCCCTTCTCCGGCTCGACGAGATCGCGCCCACCGCCGACGGCGGCGGTCCCGGCCTCGATCTGCTCGTGGCTCGTGCTCTCGAGCGCGTCGTGCTCGCCGTGCGAGTGCGCGGCGGCGAGCTCGGCGGGCGTCACGGGCTCGATGCGGTCCTCGTAGAAGAACCGGGACAGACGCTGGAGGCGCTTGTCCTTCTTGTAGCCCTTGCGGCGCACGCCGCGCGAGTCCGTCGCCGGCTCGATCTCGAGCGGGGCGTGGGCCTGGTAGTTGACCCGGAGCCAGCGCTCCTGCTCGTCGAGCGGA
Organism: Cellulosimicrobium composti; assembly: GCF_010287905.1. Taxonomy (NCBI): domain Bacteria; kingdom Bacillati; phylum Actinomycetota; class Actinomycetes; order Micrococcales; family Promicromonosporaceae; genus Cellulosimicrobium; species Cellulosimicrobium composti. Next base: position 112,866 of record NZ_JAAFAN010000004.1, on the reverse strand, counting down.
CGGTGGACCTCGATGTACTCGCCGTGGGCGAAGCGTACGATCCGGCCGGTCTCGTGGCCGTGGAGCACGAGCTCACGGTCCTTGCGCTGCAGGCCCAGGCAGATGCGCTTGGTGACCCAGAACGCGAACCAGGGACCGACGAAGAGCAGGATCCGGAAGACCCACGTGATCGTGTTGATCGACAGCGAGAAGTGCGTCGCGATGAGGTCGTTCGACCCGGCGAGCGCCAGGATGATGAACGCCGTGAGGAACGCGACGCCCAGACCCGTGCGGACCGGGACGTTCCGCGGGCGATCGAGCACGTGGTGCTCGCGCTTGTCCTTCGTCACCGCCGCCTCGAGGAACGGGTAGGCGAAGAGGAACGTGAACAGCAGGCCCGGGATCACGACGGCGGGGATGAGCACGTTCAGCGAGAGCGTGTAGCCGCCGATGACGAACTCCGTCTGGCCCGGCATGAGGCGCAGCGATCCTTCGAGGAACAGCATGTACCAGTCGGGCTGGGCTCCGGCGGACACCGGTGACGGGTCGTACGGGCCGTAGTTCCAGACGTTGTTGATCGCCATCGTGCCGCCCATGAGGGCGAGGATGCCGAACACGACGAAGAAGAAGCCGCCGGCCTTGGCCACGTACACCGGGAACAGCGGGAAGCCGACGACGTTCGTGTCGGTGCGGCCGCCACCCGGGTACTGCGTGTGCTTGTGCAGCACGACGAAGAACAGGTGGAGCGCGACGAGCGCGAGGATCAGGCCCGGCACGAGGAGGATGTGCACGGTGAAGAGCCTCGGGATGATGTGCTCGCCGGGGAACTCGCCGCCGAAGATGAAGTACGACATGTACGAGCCGATGAGCGGGATCGACTTCACGACGCCGTCGGTGATGCGCAGGCCGTTGCCGGAGAGGACGTCGTCCGGGAGGGAGTAGCCCGAGAAGCCGGCGGCGAGGCCCATGATCATGAGCAGCATGCCGACGAGCCAGTTGACCTCACGCGGCTTGCGGAACGCGCCCGTGAAGAACACGCGCATCATGTGCGTGACGATCGCGGCGAGGAAGATCAGCGCGGCCCAGTGGTGGATCTGCCGCATGAGCAGACCGCCGCGGACCTCGAACGACATGTTCAGCGTCGACGCGAACGCGTCGGACATGAGCACGCCGTTCATCGACGCGGGCTCGCCGTGGTACGTGACGAGCGACATGCTCGGCACGAAGAACATCGTCAGGAAGATCCCCGTGAGGATCAGGACGATGAAGGAGTACAGGGCGATCTCGCCGAGGAGGAACGACCAGTGGTCGGGGAAGACCTTGCGCGCGAACTCCTTGACGGCGACGCCGATGCTCGTGCGCTGGTCCAGGTAGTCGGCGGCCTTGCCGGCGGGCGTCGTCGGCGCGGCCCCCTTGCGTGCTCCCGCCTGGGGTGCGGCGGTTCCGGTGCTGGTGGTCACTTCAGACGCTCCCAGAAGCTCGGGCCGATGGGCTCGTGGAAGTCGCTCTGCGCAACCAGGTAGCCCTCGTCATCAACGGTGATCGGCAGCTGCGGCAGGGGCCGCTTCGCGGGGCCGAAGACCACCTTGGCGCTGTCGGCCACGTCGAACGTCGACTGGTGGCACGGGCACAGCAGGTGGTGCGTCTGCTGCTCGTAGAGCGCCACGGGGCAGCCGACGTGCGTGCAGATCTTGGAGAACGCGACGATGCCGTCGTACGACCAGGTCTCGCCCTCGGGGGACTGGTCCGACTTGAGGTCGCGCGGGTCGAGACGGACCAGGAGGACGACGGCCTTCGCCTTCTCCGTGATCCACTCGTGGGACTGCATCTCCTCCTGGGAGGCCTCGGGGATGACGTGCACGACCGAGCCGATCGTGACGTCCGCCGCCTTGATGGGCCGCCCGGACGGGTCGATCGCCAGGCGCGTCCCGCGCTTCCAGAGGGTGTGCTTGAACTTCGAGACGTTCCAGTCGCCGCCGACGCTCCCGACGAGGGGGACGGCGATGGTGAGCGGGAAGAGCGCGAGGGCCGAGATGACGGCGCCCTTGAGCACGCCGCGGCGCGCGATGCCGGAGTCCTTGACGCCGGCCTCGAGCTCCGCGATCGCGGCGGTGCGGGTCTCCGGGTCGCTCTCGATCGGGTGGCGCTCGTCGACCTTCTCGTGGTCGGACATGAGGACCTTCGCCCAGTGCACGGCACCGAAGCCGATCCCCAGCAGCGCGAAGGCGATGGCGAGGCCGAGCGCGAGCGTCGACAGGCGCACGCCCGCGGTCGTCCCGTCCGGCGGGATGACGAAGTACACGACGAGCGCGACGATCGTGCCGATCGCCGAGATGCCGAAGAGCGTCGCCACCTGCCGCTCGGCGCGCTTCGCGGCCCGCGGGTCGCGGTCCGCCTGGCGGCTCTTGTGCTCGGGCAGGCCCGGGTCCGGGAACGTGTCCAGGGAGCCGTGCTGCTCGCGGTGCCCGACCTCGCGGTGCGAGGACTCGGGCGACCGGGGGTTCTGGTAGTCGCTCACGAGGACTTCGCTCCGATCCACACTGCGGCCCCGACGAGGAGGCCCATTCCGACGATCCAGGCCCACAGACCCTCGCTGACGGGGCCGAGCGAGCCGAGCGAGAGGCCGCCCGCCGAGCCCTCGCGCTGGTCGACGAGGAACGCGATGACGTCCCGCTTCTCCTCGGGCGTGATGGTCGCGTCGTTGAAGACCGGCATCGACTGGGGCCCGGTGAGCATCGCCTGGTAGATGTTGCGCTCCGACGTGTCCCACAGCGGCGGGGCGAACTTGCCCTCGGAGAGGGCGCCGCCCGCTCCGACGGCGTTGTGGCACATCGCGCAGTTGGTGCGGAAGATCGCGGCACCGTTGGCGACGTCGCCGAGCGAGGCGTCGACCTGCTCGTCCGTGGGGACCGCCGGGCCCGCGCCGAGCGACGCGACGTAGGCGGCGAGCTGCGCCGTCTGCTCCTCGTCGAACTGGCGCGGCTTCTGGAGCGCCTGCGGACCGTCCATCTGCATCGGCATGCGGCCGGTGGACACCTGGAAGTCGACCGAGGCCGCGCCGACACCGACGAGGGACGGCGCGGTGTCGGAGCCCTCCGCGTTCGGCCCGTGGCACGTGGCGCAGTTGGCCTGGAAGAGCTTCTTGCCGGTCTCGATGTCCTCGGTGCTGGCGGTCTCGGCGTTGGCCGGGGTCGGTGCAAAGGCGGCGTAGACGCCACCGGTGACCAGCAGCGCCAGCAGCAGCAGCACGACCGGCGCGAGGCGGTGGTGTCTGCGGGCGGCGAGTGCCTTCACGAAATGATCCTCGTCTCGCAGGTGGGGGAGCAGGGGGCGGGTGGGCGGTCCGGGGCGGACCCCGGCAGCGTCGTCAGCGCAGGATGTAGATCACGAAGAACAGCGCGATCCACACGACGTCGACGAAGTGCCAGTAGTAGGACGTCACGATGGCCGTCGTGGCCTCGTGGTGCCCGAAGTTCTTGGCCGAGAACGAGCGGCCGAGAAGGAACAGGAAGGCGATCAGACCACCGACGACGTGCAGGCCGTGGAACCCGGTGGTGATGTAGAAGACCGAGCCGTAGGGGGTCGAGGAGATCGAGACGCCGTGCTCGACGAGCTCGGCGTACTCGAAGATCTGACCGCCGATGAAGAACGCGCCCATGAGGAACGTCAGGGTCATCCACTCGTTCATCCCCCAGCGGTTCACCTGGAGGATCGAGCCGGTGCGCACGGGCTGGAAGCGCTCGGCGGCCCACACGCCCATCTGGCACGTCACCGACGACAGCACCAGGACGGTCGTGTTGATCGCCGCGAAGGTCAGGTTGAGCTTGTCCGCCTGCAACGCCCACTCCTCGGCGGGCATCACGGCGCGGACCGTGAAGTACATGGCGAACAGGCCGGCGAAGAACATGAGCTCGCTGGCCAGCCACACGATCGTCCCGACCGAGACGGGGTTCGGTCGGTTGACGCTCACGTGCTGATGGGCGTGGGGGGCAGCCGTTGCGGTCGACACAGGAGCCATTATGGCCGACGAACGGCCCCTCTGCGGCACGCAGACGGCCGCCCGGAGGCGGTGAATCTCACAATGTCTCCAGATCTTCCCACGCAGACCTGCACTTGGTGACGGATCGCTTCGAAGTGCCATGAAACCGACGGCGCCGGTACGCGGGCCAGGGCCCTTGGTCCCGGCCCGCGCGCCGGTCGGCGGGAGGTGCGCGCGCAGGGGTGATGGAACCGGGTCCGACGTGCCAAGATGCCAGTCGGGACGCGCGCGTCAGGTGCTGGCGCGCGCCACTCCCGGACCCACCAGCGGGAACGACGAAGGCGACGGTGACGACGATGACGACGACCGTGACGACGACGCACGGGGACACGAGCGTTTCCCCGCGCGCGCCGCGCATCCTCCTGTACAGCGACGACGTGACGGTGCGCGAGCAGGTGCGCCTCGCCGTCGGGCGTCGCCTGGGTGCGGGTCAGCCGGACATCGAGTGGCTCGAGGTGGCGACGCCGGCGGCCGTCGTGGCGTCCGCGGACGCGGGCGGCTGGGACCTGCTCGTGCTCGACGGCGAGGCGGACAAGGCCGGGGGCATGGGGTTGTGCCGCCAGCTGAAGAACGAGGTCTACCGGTGCCCGCCGGTCCTGGTCCTCACCGGCAGGCCGCAGGACGGTTGGCTAGCATCGTGGTCGCTCGCCGACGACGCGGTGCCCCGGCCGTTCGACGCGGTCGTGCTCCAGCGCGCCGTCGCCGACCTGCTGGGTGCCGCGCGCACGCAGTAGCCGACCAGGAGAACTCCAGCCGAAGGGCCACCCGTGACCGCGACCCCGCACCCCGCCGCCTCGACCACGAGCGACTCGACGGGCGCGGGGCTCACGTGGCCCGGCCTGCTCACCGAGCTCGTCGCGGGCCACGACCTCGACGCCGACAGCACCGCGTGGGCGATGGACCAGGTCATGTCGGGCGAGGTGTCGCCCGTCCGCCTCGCGAGCTTCCTCGTCGCGCTGCGCGCCAAGGGCGAGACGGTCGCCGAGCTCACGGGCCTCGCGGACGCGATGCTCGCGCACGCGAGCCGGTTCGCCGTCGACGGCCCGGCGGTCGACATCGTCGGCACGGGCGGCGACCGCGCCCACACGGTCAACATCTCGACCATGGCCTCGCTCGTCATCGCGGGCGCGGGCGTGCGCGTCGTCAAGCACGGCAACCGCGCCGCGACGTCGTCGTCCGGAGCGGCGGACGTGCTCGAGCAGCTCGGGATCCGGCTCGACCACGGGCCCGAGCGCGTCGCGCAGATCGTGCAGGAGGCCGGCATCACGTTCTGCTTCGCGATGGTCTTCCACCCGTCGATGCGCCACGCTGGCGTCGCGCGCAAGGAGCTCGGCATCCCGACGGCGTTCAACGTGCTCGGCCCGCTGACCAACCCCGCACAGCCGCGGGCCGCGGCCATCGGCGTCGCGGACGCGCGCATGGCGCCGCTCATCGCGGGCGTGCTCGCGGGCCGGGGGACGTCGGCGCTCGTGTTCCGGGGCGACGACGGGCTGGACGAGCTCGCGGCGACGGGCGGCGCTACCGTGTGGGAGGTGCGCGACGGCGTCGTGACCGAGCAGCGGCTCGACCCCGCGGTCGACCTGGGGCTGGCGCCGGTCACCGTCGCGGACCTGCGGGGCGGGGACGCGACGCACAACGCGCAGGTCGCGCGGCGCTTCCTCGAAGGCGAGGCGGGGCCGGTGCGCGAGACGGTGCTGCTCAACGCCGCCGCGGGCCTCGTCGCCGACGGCACGCTGCCCGGCACGGCCGAGGGGACGCTCGTCGAGCGCCTGCGCGCCGCCTACGACCTCGCGGCGCGCAGCGTCGACTCGGGCGCCGCGCGCGAGACGCTCACGCGCTGGGCCCGGGCCGCGGAGCGCGACTGACGCTCCTGCGTCAGTCGTCGAGGCCGAGCGCGAACGCCTGCTCGAGGTCGACGTTCGAGTACGCGCGGAAGGCGATGAACGTCTCCGTGCGCAGGACGCCTTGCACCTTGCTGATGCGGTCGGCGATGACGTCCGCGAGCTGGTCGTGCTCCTGGACGCGCACCATCGCGACAAGGTCCGCCTTGCCCGTGACCGAGTAGACCTCGCTGACGCCCTTGAGGTCGGCGACCTCGGACGCGACCTCGGGGATGCGCGCGGGGTCGGTGTCGATCAGGACGATGGCGGTGAGCATGGTTCCTCCGGGGACGGGTCGTCGACAGGCGACCACTCTACGGTCACGGCGCCGCCCGGGTGCAGGTCGGCGCGCGTCCCCGGCCCGAGCCCGAGGGCGCTCCGGTACGCGCCGTGGCCGTCGTCGTCCGGGGCCCTGGACGCGCCGTGCCGGGCCACGTCGCGCGCCGTCGTCGCGAGGTCGACGTGCGACGCCGCCGAGCGCACGGGGCACGCCCACGGGCCGGCCGCATCGACGATCCGCACGCCTGGCTGCTCGAGCCACGACAGGAGGATCTCGGCCTCGTGCGGGTGGCTCGCGGGCGCGGGCGGCACCGGGGGCGCGACCGTCTCGGCCGTCGCGACGAGCGCGTGCACGAGCGGCCACGGGTCGGCGCCGGGCTCGCTGACGCCGGTCGCGGCGAGCCGCGCGTGGCGGACCACGACGACCTCCCACCCGCCCGCGTCCGTCGGCCGTGCGGCGACGAGCTCGGGGCACGCCGCGAGCGGCGCGAGGCGCTGGGCGCGGGCGGCGCCGGCGAGGAACGCGCGCAGCCGGTGCGTGAGCTCGCCCGCCTGCTCGTAGCGCTCGTCGCGCGACAGGGCGACGATGCGACGGCCGAGCTCGGCGACGACGCGCGACGGGTCGCCCTCGAACGCGGTGCGCACGTCGTCGGCGACGACCGCGTAGCCGTCGTCGCGCGCGGTCGTGGTGCACGGCGCCGAGCAGCGGCCCATCTCGGCGAGCACGCACGCCGTCGCGCCGGGCGACGCGACGACCGGCAGGCGTCGCGCGCACTGGCGCAGCGGGAACGCGTCGTGCAGCGCGTCGACCGCGGCCTGGGCCTGGCGCCGCGACGCGAACGGGCCGACGTGCGCGGCGGGTGCGCGCACGTCGCGCACGAGGGACAGGCGCGGGTACGCCTCGTCCGTGAGGCGGACCCACGTCATGCGCTCGGGGTGGCGCGAGCGCCGGTTGTACCGCGGCTCGTGCTCGGCGATGAGCCGCAGCTCGCGGACCTGGGCCTCGAGCGGCGTCGCGCACACGACCGGGGTCACGGCGTGCGCGATGCGGACCATCTCCGTGATCCGGCCGCGCTTCTCCGAGCGCGTGAAGTACGACCGGACGCGCCGCCGGATCGACGTCGACGTGCCGACGTACAGGACCTCCTCACCGGGTCCGCGGAACAGGTAGACGCCGGGTGCGTCGGGCAGGCCGTCGGCGAGGTGACGCTTGCGGCGCACGTCCTGCGGGACGGGGTCGGTCGCGCCCGCGAGGTCCTCGAGGTGGGTGACGCCGAGCGGTCCGAGGCGGGCGAGGAGCGCGTGCAGCACGTCGACGGTGGCGCGCGCGTCCGCGAGGGCCCGGTGCTCGGGGGTCACGGTGGCCCGGAAGAGCGCGGCGAGCGTCGCGAGCTTGTGGTTGGGAGCCTCGTCGCGCGTGACGACGCGGCGCGCGAGCGGCACGGTGTCGAGGACCTGGTTGCCGGGCCACTCGTAGCCGGCGGCGCGGCACGCGGCCTTGAGGAACGAGATGTCGAACGGCGCGTTGTGCGCGACGAGCACGGCGCCGCGCGCGAACTCCAGGAAGCTCGGGAGCACGGACTCGATGCGCGGCGCGCTCGCGACCATCGACGACGTGATGCCCGTCAGCCGGGCCACGAACGCGGGGACGGGGACGCCGGGGTCCACGAGGGTCTGGAACTCGCCGAGCACCTCGCCGCCGCGGACCTTGACCGCCCCGATCTCCGTGATTCCGGCCCCCGCCGGGGACCCGCCCGTCGTCTCGAGGTCGACGACCACGAAGGTGACCTCGCGCAGCGGTGTGCCGAGGTCGTCGAGCGTCGGCTGGACCGGGACCCCTCGCGGTGCGGCCTCCGTGCGGGACGAGGCGAGGAGGGGGCCGGACGACATGGCGGTGAGGCTAGCCAGGGGCACCGACACCGTCCGCGAGCGGGTCACCGCCCCGAGCCGTGACGGCATAGGGTGGAGCCGGGGATTCGGGACGATCAGGGACGAATGCACCCGCGGCGCGCCGCGGGCCGCGCGCGGACGGGGGACCAGATGGCTGCGGGGAGGACGCCGGGTGCCGCGCCCGACGGCGGCGACGTCCCGCCGTCGGTGCGCCACCTGCTCGTCGACGCGGCGGCCCGGACGCTGGGCGACCTCGACGCCGCGCTCGTCCCCGCGGGGCTCCAGCGCGTCCGCGCGTTCGCGCCGCGGCGGCGCGCGACGGCCGGCGCGGCGCCCCTGTGGCGCGCGCTCCTCGACGACGCCGGGTTCCGGCACGCCGTCGCCGTCGCCTGGTCCCGAGAGCACGACCCGGCTCCCGGCGCGCCGCAGCCGTCCGGAGCGGGCGACGCCGTGGAGCCGCCGGACGCCGCACCCTGCCGGACCGACGACGAGACCACGCCCGCCCCGGACGTGACGGGGTCCGCGGGCGAGACAGCGGGCGCGCCCGGGACGCCCGCGGCGGTCCGCGAGGCGGCGGCCGGGGCGTTCCTGCTGCGCCCCGACGGCTGGGAAACCGCCGTCGAGCGCGCGCGGGCCCTCGACGAGGAGCTGTCCTCCGAGCGCTCCGCGCGCGCCGAGACCACGCGGCTGCGCCGCGAGCGGGACCAGCTCGCGGCCCGGGTCGACGAGCTGCGCACCGCGCTGCGCGAGGCCGCAGCACGCGCCGACGCCGCGACCGCGGAGGTGGCCGCCGCGCGCCGCACCGAGCGGCGCCTGCGGGCCGACGCCGACCGCGCCCGGGCCGAGGCCCGCACCGCGCGCGAGGAGGCGGCCGCCGAGCGGGCCGCGGCCGAGGCGGCGCTGCGGGACGCGCGCGAGGAGCGCCGGACCGCGGGGGCGGAGCTCGCGCGGGCGCGCGCCGAGCGCGACGAGGCGCGCCGCTCCCGGACGTCGACGGCCGACCTCGCGACGGCGCGCGCCCGGCTCCTGCTCGACACCGTCGTCGACGCCGCGGCGGGCCTGCGCCGCGAGCTCGCGCTCGGGCCGTCGACGACGACCCCGGCCGACGAGGTCGCGGCGGCCCTGCCGGACGCGGCGGGCAGGGCGCGCCCCGGCTCTCGCGGGCGCGCGGGGGACGACCCGGCGCTGCTCGACGACCTGTTGTCGGTCCCGCGGACGCACCTCGTCGTCGACGGGTACAACGTCACGAAGACGGGTTTCGGCGACCTCACGCTCGCGGAGCAGCGCGACCGGCTCCTCGCCGGGCTCCTGCGCGTCGCGGCCGGAGGGACGGAGGTCACGGTGTGCTTCGACGGCGCGGACGCGGCCGTGCAGGCCGTGCGCGCGCCGCGCGGCGTGCGCGTGCTGTTCTCCTCGGGCGAGATCGCCGACGACCTCATCCGGCGCCTCGTCGCCGCCGAGCCGCCGGGGCGGCCCGTCGTCGTCGTGACGAGCGACCGGGCGGTGTCCGACGACGTGCAGAGCCTGGGCGCGGCGTGCGTCCCGGCGCAGGCGCTCCTCGCGCGCCTGGCGCGACGCTGACGCTCGTCGGGCGGTCCGCCCTCGACGGCCCGACCGTCCGACGCCCTGGTCACGGGCGTGCGGACGAGGGACGCGGGACGGCCCTCCCCCGCGGTACCGGGGAGGGCCGTCGTCGCGCGGGCCGCGCGGGGGTCAGCGGACGGGCGCGGGCCCGTCCACGTAGATGGCCTCCACGTCGGTGGCGAAGTCCTTGAGCACCTCGCTGCGCTTCACCTTGAGCGACGGCGTGAGGTACCCGTTCTCGACCGTGAAGTCCGTGGTGAGCACGGTGAACTTGCGGATCGACTCGGCACGCGACACGGCCTCGTTGGCGCGCGTCACGGCTGCGTCGAGGGCCGCGAGCACGTCGGGGTCCTTGGCGGCCTCCTCGACCGTCATCGGCTCCTTGCCGTGCATGGCCGCCCAGCCGGGGATGCCCTCCGGGTCGAGCGTGATCAGGGCCCCGATGAACGGCTTCTGGTCGCCCACCACGACGCACTGCGAGACGAGCGCGTGGGCGCGGATGCGGTCCTCGAGGACGGCGGGGGCGACGTTCTTGCCGCCCGCGGTGACGATGATCTCCTTCTTGCGCCCGGTGATGCGCAGGAAGCCGTCGTCGTCGAGCGAGCCGAGGTCGCCCGTGCGGAACCAGCCGTCGACGAACGCCTCCGCCGTGGCCTGCTCGTTGTTGTGGTACCCGCGGAACACGTGGTGGCCCTGGAGCAGGATCTCGCCGTCCTCGGCGATGCGGACCGCGCAGCCGGGCAGCTGCGTCCCGACGGTCCCGATCCTGGTGGTCGCGGGCCGGTTGACGCACGTGGGCGCCGTGGTCTCGGTGAGGCCGTAGCCCTCGAGGATGCGGATGCCGATGCCGCGGTAGAAGTGCCCGAGGCGCTCGCCGAGCGGCGCGCCGCCGGACACGGCGAACTTGGCGCGGCCGCCGAGCGCGTGGCGCAGCTTCTTGAACACGAGCGCGTCGGCGACCTTGTGCTGCAGGCGCAGGCCGAAGCCGGGGCCCGACGGCTCGTCGAGCGCGCGCGAGTAGGCGATCGCCGTCGCGGCCGCCCAGTGGAAGATCTTCAGCTTGCCGCCCGCTGCGGCCTTCTGCTCGGAGGAGTTGTAGACCTTCTCGAACACGCGGGGGACCGAGAGGATGTACGTGGGCTTGAACGTCCCGAGGTCCTCGAGCAGCGTCTTGGTGTCGGGCGTGTGCCCGAGCACCGTGCCGCCCGCCACGACGAGCACGCCGATGAAGCGCGCGAACACGTGCGCGAGCGGCATGAACAGCAGCGTGCGCCCGCCGGGCTCGCCGAAGACCTCGGGCACGGCCTCGACCGCGTTGACGGTGAGCGAGTAGAAGTTCTCGTGCGTGAGCTCGGCGCCCTTGGGGCGCCCCGTCGTGCCCGACGTGTAGATGATCGTCGCGACGTCGGCCAGGTCCGCGAGCCCGCGGCGGCGCTCGATCTCCGCGTCCTCGACGCCCGCGCCCTCGGCGGTGAGGGTCGCGATCGCGCCCGAGTCGACGACGAGCACGTCGCCGAGGGCCGGCACCTGGTCGCGCACCTCGCCGACGGTCGCCGCGTGCGCCTCGGTCTCGACCACGAGCAGCCGGACGTCCGCGTCCGACAGGATCCACTGCACCTGCTCCGGGCTCGACGTCTCGTAGAGCGGCACGGGCACGGCGCCCGCGGCCCACGTCGCCCAGTCGAGGAGCGTCCACTCGTACCGCGTGCGCGACATGATGCCGACGTGGTCGCCCGGCTGGATCCCGCGCGCCACGAGGCCCTTGGCGACGGCGACGACCTCGGCGTCGAACTCGCGCGCGCTGAGGGCCTGCCACGCCCCGTCGGCGCCGGTGCGGCGCTCGACGAGAGGCGCCGACGGGTCGGCCGCGACCCGGCTCGCGAGGAGGTCGTTGAGGTTCTTCGAGGGATCGACTTCGACGATCCGTGGGGCGCTGATCTCGTCCATTCTGGCTCCAGTGGCAGTAGTCGACGGTGGGAGAACCCTACCCAGTGGCGGCGTGTGCCGGGGACCTGTCGATGTCGGTAGGCTTCAGGGGCTGTGCGCTGCTTGCGCAACGATTTGCGGGGGCGCGGAGTTCCGGCGGGCCGACCCGGGGCGCGGGGTCACCGGCCCGTCGTCGTGCGTCGCCCCGGGGCGGGCGGCACCCGCAGCCAGGCTTCCAGTCAGCGGTACCGAGCGAGTGAGGACGGGACATGCACGCCATCGGTGTGGACATCGGCGGGACGAAGATCGCGGCCGGGGTCGTGGACGAGAAGGGCGAGATCCTGGCCCAGACGCGCCGTGACACCGAGCCCGACGACGTCGCGAGCATCGACCGCGCCATCGCCGACGTGTACGCCGAGCTCACCGCCGAGCACGAGGTCGGCGCCATGGGCCTCGCCGCGGCGGGCTTCGTCAGCCCGGACCGCACCTCCGTCCTCTTCGCCCCGAACATCGCGTGGCGCGAGTACCCCCTGGCGCGCAACGTGCGCGCCCTCATCGGCGACACGTCCGTGCCGATCGTCGTCGAGAACGACGCGAACGCCGCCGGCTGGGCCGAGTTCCAGTTCGGCGTGGGGCGCGACGCGACGGACATGCTCATGCTCACGGTCGGGACCGGCCTCGGCGGCGCGATCGTCGTCGACCGCGAGCTCGTGCGCGGCAAGTGGGGCGTCGCCGCCGAGGTGGGTCACATGCGCGTGGTCCCCGGCGGGCACTACTGCGGCTGCGGCCACGAGGGCTGCTGGGAGCAGTACGCCTCCGGGCGCGCGCTCGTACGCGACGGTCAGAACGCGCTCATCGCGCAGCCCGACCGCGCGGCGCGCCTGCTCGAGATCTGCGGCGGCGACCCCGAGAAGCTCACCGGGCCCCAGATCACGCAGGCCGCGCAGGAGGGCGACGCCCTCGCGGTCGAGCTCTTCGCGACGCTCGGCCGCTGGATCGGCGAGGGCGCGGCGTCGGTGACCGCGCTGCTCGACCCCGAGCTCATCGTCATCGGCGGCGGCGTGGGCGCGGCGGGCGACCTGCTGCTCCAGCCCGTGCGCCGCGCGTTCGCCGACCAGCTCTCCGCGCGCGGGCACCGCCCCGAGGCGCGCATCGAGCTCGCCGAGCACGGCAACGAGGCGGGCATCGTCGGCGCGGCGGACCTCGCCCGCCGCTGACGGGGCGCGCCACGTGCACGCGCGGGTGGGCCGTCAGACGACGGCGCCCGGGCCGTCGTCGTCGTCCTCGCGCCGGTGCGGCATGCGCCAGAGCAGGATCGCGAGCCCGACGAGGAACGCCCCGCCGCCCACCTGCGCGACGACCACGGGGTACGGGCGCGCGACGACGAGCACGACGAGCAGCAGGATCGGCACGGCCACGACGAGCGCCCACGCCATCGTCAGGAGCGGGTCGCGCCCGAGCACGAGCGGCGGGTCCGGCGGCACGAAGTGGCTCTCGGCCTCCTCGAGGTCCTCGACCTCCGGCGTCGTCGGCCAGTCGCGGGGACCGCTCGCGCGCACCCACGGCGCGACGGGCACGGAGCCGAGCACGTCCGCCGGCCCCCGGCCGGCGCCCGGGCTCGCGGTGTCCCCGGGCACCGGCCCGCGTCGCGCGTCGTCACCGGTCCCGCCGGGGCGCGGGGCGTCGTCGTCGAGGTCGGACAGGTCGGCGAGCTCGGCCACGATCCCGGCCCACTGCGCGTCGACGTCCAGCGCCGGCTCGCGCGGGGCCTCGCCCGGCGTCGCGTCCTCGGGCGTCGCGGGGCCCTCGGGAGCCTCCTGCCCGTCGTCGGGCGTGGGGTCGGGTGCGTCGTCGGGCTGCGGGGAGTCCGGCTGGGCGTTCGGTGCGGCCATGGGAATCACTCTAGAGTCGTGTGCACGTCCCGTGCCGGGACCCCGCGAGGAGGAACGTTGTTCTACTGGTTCATGAAGCAGGTGATGGTCGGCCCGATCCTGCGGCTGCTGTACCGTCCCTGGACGCGGGGCGTCGAGCACGTGCCGGACGAGGGCGGCGCGATCCTCGCGAGCAACCACCTCGCGGTCATCGACTCCTTCATCCTGCCGCTCGTGCTGGACCGCAAGGTCCAGTTCCTCGGCAAGTCCGACTACTTCACGGGCACCGGGGTCAAGGGGCGCCTGACGGCCGGGTTCATGCGCGGCGTCGGCACCATCCCCGTCGACCGCTCGGGCGGCAAGGCCAGCGAGGCGGCGCTCGAGACCGGCCTGCGCGTGCTGCGCGACGGCGACCTCTTCGGCATCTACCCCGAGGGCACGCGCAGCCCCGACGGCCGCCTGTACCGCGCCAAGACGGGCGTCGCGCGCCTCGCGCTCGAGTCGGGGGCGCCGGTGATCCCCGTCGCCATGGTGGGGACCAACATCGCGCAGCCCATCGGCAAGGTGATCCCCACCCCGATGCCGATCGGCGTCGTCATCGGCGAGCCGCTCGACTTCTCGCGCTACCGCGGCATGGAGAACGACCGCTTCATCCTGCGCGCCGTGGCGGACGAGATCCAGTACGCGATCATGCGGCTGTCGGGCCAGGAGTACGTCGACATCTACGCCGCGACGGCCAAGGCCCGCCTCGCCGCCGGCCACACCGAGTCCGAGCAGGCCGGCGGCGCCCCCGGCGGGCGTCCGGCTCCCGACGTCCAGGTCCCGGAACCGCCGTCGGGACCCGGTGCGGCGTCAGTAGACTGAGCGACGGCCGCTCGCGCGGTGCGCACGGTGCCCCTCGCGGGCACGCGCCCGTCGCCGTCGCCGCCACCCCCGCCGGACCGCGTCCGTCCGGCCAGGATCCGTCCTACGAGAGGTTCTGAGTTCACATGTCGGTTCGTCGCGTCGCCCTCCTCACCGCGGGCGGTTTCGCCCCGTGCCTGTCCTCCGCCGTCGGGGGTCTCATCGAGCGGTACACGGAGCTCGACCCTCAGATCGAGATCATCGCCTATCAGTACGGCTACCACGGCCTGCTGACGGGCACGAAGATCGTGGTGGACGACGAGGGCCGCAAGCAGGCGGGCGTCCTGCACCGGTTCGGCGGCTCGCCGATCGGCAACTCGCGCGTCAAGCTCACCAACGCGGCCGACTGCGTCAAGCGCGGCCTGGTCCAGGAGGGCCAGGACCCGCTGCACGTCGCGGCGGAGCAGCTCAAGGCCGACGGCGTTGACGTGCTGCACACGATCGGCGGCGACGACACGAACACGACGGCGGCCGACCTCGCCGCGTACCTGCACGACAACGGCTACGAGCTCACGGTCGTGGGTCTGCCCAAGACGATCGACAACGACGTGATCCCGATCCGCCAGTCGCTCGGCGCGTGGACCGCCGCCGAGGAGGCCGCCGGCTTCGCGGCGAACATCATCGGCGAGCACCGCTCGGGCCCGCGCATGCTCATCGTGCACGAGGTCATGGGCCGCCACTGCGGCTGGCTCACCGCGGCGGCCGCGGCCGAGTACCGCAAGTGGCTCGACGCGCAGGAGTGGGCCCCGGCCCTCGGCCTGACGCGCGAGCGCTGGGACGTGCACGCCGTGTTCCTGCCGGAGCTCGCGATCGACATCGACGCCGAGGCCGAGCGCCTCAAGGCGGTCATGGACACCCAGGGCAACGTCAACATCTTCCTGTCCGAGGGCGCGGGCATGCACGAGATCGTCGCGCAGCTCGAGGCGGCGGGCGAGGAGGTCCAGCGCGACCCCTTCGGCCACGTCAAGCTCGACACGGTCAACCCCGGCCAGTGGTTCGCGAAGCAGTTCGCCGAGAAGCTCGGCGCCGAGAAGGTCATGGTCCAGAAGTCCGGCTACTTCTCGCGCGCCGCGGCCGCGAACGCCGAGGACCTGCGCCTCATCAAGTCGATGACCGACCTTGCGGTCGAGTGCGCGCTGCGCGGGGAGTCCGGCGTCATCGGCCACGACGAGGAGAACGGCGACCGCCTGCGCGCGATCGAGTTCCCGCGCATCGCCGGCGGCAAGGCGTTCGACGTGACGCAGCAGTGGTTCGGCGAGCTGCTCGAGGGAATCGGCCAGCCGCTGGTGCCCGCGGCGCCCGCCGCGCACTGATCCGGGGCGCGGGATGACCACCACGAGCGAGCCGGGGACCGACGCCGGGCTCGACCACTTCCGCACGCTCGTCGCGCTCCAGCAGCCGACGTGGCCGGACGAGGCGGCGCTCGGCGCCGTCCGGGACCGGCTCGCGGCCTCCGCGCCGCTCGTGGTGCCCGCCGCGGCCGACACGCTGCGCTCCCGCCTGGCCGCGGCCGGGCGGGGCGAGGCGTTCCTCCTGCAGGGAGGGGACTGCGCCGAGACGTTCGCCGAGGCGAACGCCGACCGCATCCGCAACAAGATCCGCACCATCCTGCAGATGGCGGTCATCCTCACGCACGGCGCGAGCATGCCCGTCGTGAAGATGGGGCGCATGGCCGGGCAGTACGCCAAGCCGCGCAGCTCCGACACGGAGACGCGCGACGGCGTCACCCTGCCCGCGTACCGGGGCGACATGATCAACGGGCACGCGTTCACGCCCGAGGCGCGCGTCCCGGACCCGGAGCGCCTCGTCCAGGCGTACCAGATCTCGGCGGCCACCTGGAACGTCGTGCGCGCGTTCACGACGGGCGGGTTCGCCGACCTGCGCCAGGTCCACGAGTGGAACCGCGGCTTCATGCGGAACCCCGCGTACGCGCGCTACGAGCGCACCGCGTCCGAGATCGACCGGGCGATCCGCTTCATGGACGCGTGCGGCGCCGACTTCGACGCGCTGCGCACGGTGGAGTTCTTCGTCAGCCACGAGGCGCTCGTGCTCGACTACGAGCGCGCGCTCACGCGCCGTGACACGCGCACGGGCGACGCGTACGACACGTCGGCCCACTTCCTGTGGATCGGCGAGCGCACGCGCCAGCTCGACGGCGCGCACGTCGACTTCCTCTCGCGCGTCGCCAACCCGATCGGCGTCAAGCTCGGCCCCACGACGACGCCCGACGTCGCGCTGGAGCTCGCCCGCCGGCTGAACCCGGACGGAGTCGAGGGGCGTCTGACCTTCATCACGCGCATGGGTGCGGGCAACGTCCGCGACGCGCTCCCGCCGCTCGTCGAGGCCGTGGCGCGCGCCGGGGTGCCCGTCACGTGGGTCACGGACCCGATGCACGGGAACACGATCACGTCCGCGAGCGGCTACAAGACGCGCCGCTTCGACGACGTGCTCGACGAGGTGCGCGGCTTCTTCGAGGTGCACCGCGCCGCGGGCACGGTCCCCGGCGGCCTCCACGTGGAGCTCACCGGCGACGACGTCACCGAGGTCCTCGGGGGCAGCGAGGAGATCGACGACGCGGGCCTCGCCCTGCGCTACGAGACCCTCGTGGACCCGCGGCTCAACCACCAGCAGTCGCTCGAGATGGCGTTCCAGGTCGCGGAGATGCTGCGGCGCTGACCGTCGCGGCCCGTCGGTCCGTCGGCGCGGCGGCGGGGCGGCGCGGCGCGTCAGGCGGGGGACGGCGCGCCGTCGCCGGTGAGCGACCAGCTCGCGAGCAGGCTCAGCGACCGCGCCGACGGCGAGCCGGGCTCGGCCGAGTACACGTAGAGCGTCGTGCTCGGGTCCCCCGGGAGCGTGAGCGTCTCGTACTCCACGGTGAGGTCGCCGACCACGGGGTGGCGCAGCCGCTTCGACCCGTACGTGCGCTGGTTCACGCGGTGCTCGTCCCACCAGCGCGCGAAGTCGTCGCTGGTCTCGCGCAGCTCGGCGACGAGATCGGCCGTCGCCCGGTCGGCGGGGTCGTTGCCCGCCTCGAGGCGAAGGCTCTCCACGGCGACGCGCGCCTGCTCCTCCCAGTCGACGAACAGCGACCGCGCCTCGTCGTCGAGCAGCATCCAGCGCGCGTAGTTGCGCCGGGGCGCGGGGAACCGCTCGAAGTCGGTGAAGAGGGCCCTGCCCAGGCGGTTCTGCGCGAGCACGTCGGCGCGGCGGCCGAGCACGAGGACCGGGACGTCGGCGAGGGCGTCGAGCAGCTGGTACAGCCCGGGCCGCAGCCGCTGCACGGGCCGTGCCCGTCGCTGCGGCGTCGCCGTGCCCAGCCCGACGAGGTCGGCGAGGTGGGCCCGGCCCGCGGCGTCGAGCGCGAGCGCCCGGCCGATCGCGTCGACGACCGCCGGCGACGGCGTGATGCGACGACCCTGCTCGAGCCGCGCGTAGTAGTCGGTCGACACCCCGGCGAGGAACGCGACCTCCTCGCGGCGCAGCCCCGGCACGCGGCGCGCCCGGCCGTCGGCGGGCAGGCCCGCACGGGTCGGGTCGCACTCGCTCCGTGCGCGGCGCAGGAAGTCCGCCAGCTCCGTGTTCCTCTGCGGCATCCCCCCATTCTGGACGCCCGCCCCGCCGAGCGCGCCGTCGAGGGGAGGACGCGCAGTCCTCGGTCGCGCCGACCCAGGACCGGCAGGGCATGGTGCGGCCCCCCAACGGGGGTTCCTCGGACAGGAGTCTGGACACGTCGGCACGCCGTGCCGGCCCCGACCCACCGAAGGAGTCCTCATGACCTACCCCGCCGACCGTCCCGCCACCTGGTTCGTCACCGGCACCTCGCGCGGCCTCGGCCTCGAGCTCGTCCGCCAGCTCCTCGACCGCGGCGAGAACGTCGCGGCGACCACCCGCTCGACCGAGCGTCTCGTCGGCGCCCTCGCGGGCACCGACACGTCACGCCTGCTCGCCCTGCCCGTCGACCTCGCCGACGAGGCGCAGGTGACGCAGGCCGTCGCCGCCGCCACCGACCGCTTCGGCGGGATCGACGTCGTCGTGAACAACGCCGGGTACGGCTTCCTCGCCGCCGTCGAGGAGGTGTCCGACGCGGAGGCGCGCGCCATGTTCGACGTCCAGGTGTTCGGCGTCTGGAACGTGCTGCGCGCCGTCCTGCCCGGCCTGCGGGCCCGCCGCAGCGGCCACGTCATCAACGTCTCTTCCGTGCTGGGCCTGCACTCGTTCCCGGGCTGGAGCCTGTACACGGCGGGCAAGTTCGCCGTGGAGGCGATCACGGAGGCGCTCGCGGGCGAGGTCGCGGAGCACGGCATCTCCGTGACGAGCGTCGAGCCCGGGTACATGCGCACGGACTTCCTGCGCCCGGTGTCCGTCGGGCTCCCGGCGGCCACGACCGACGCGTACCCGGCCGTGCGCACGTTGGTCGCCCAGCACCTCGACGAGATCCCCGGCACCCAGCTCGGCGACCCCGCGAAGGCCGCCGCCGCGATCATCGCCGTCGCGACGACGGGCGAGGCCCCGCTGCACCAGCTGCTCGGCTCGGACTCGCTCGCGCTCGCGGAGGGCAAGATCCGCAGCCTCGCCGACGACCTCGAGGCGTCCCGCGCCCTGGCCGTCACGACCGACGTCCAGGCCGCCGAGGTCGTGTGAGCCCGGGCCGGCGGGGTCGCCCACGCACCGTGGGCGACCCCGCCGCGCGTGCGTCAGAAGACGTTGATGACGACGGTCGAGCCCTTGGGCGCGGTCCGGCCGTCGCCGCCCGCCGGGTCCTGGGAGTAGACGATGTTCAGCGGGCTGATGCCCTGCGGGTGGCGGACCTCGACCCGGAACCCCGCGTCCGTGAGCGCCTTCTCGGCCGCCTTGACGTTCATCGAGTAGGTGTTGGGCACCTCGACGAGCGGGGGGCCGAGCGAGACGACGACGTTCACGGTGTCCGTGCGGTGTGCGTCCGACCCCTGCTCCGGGTCCTGGCGGATCACCAGGCCCGTGCCGACGGACTCGGAGTACTCCTCGGTCACCGCGGCGACGAGCCCCTGGTCCTCGAGCGCCTGCACGGCGGCGGCCTTCTCCGACCCCGTGACCTGAGGGACGACGACGGGTGCGGGGCCGGACGACACCGTGAGCACGATCGGCAGGTCGTGGCGGACGGTGGCGCCCTCCTCGACCGCGTTGCCCTCGGCGTCGGTCACGGCCATGACCTGGCCGGACGGGATCTCGTCGTGGGACTGCGGGACAGGGTCGCCGACCGTGAGGTCCGCGCCCTCGAGCGCGGCCGTGGCCTCGTCCTCCGTCGCGCCGACGAGGCCCGTCGGCACGGTGAGCATCCGCACGCCCTTCGAGACGACGAGGAGCACGCTCCCGTCCTTGCGCACGGGCTCGCCGGACGCGGGGTCCGTCACGACGACCGCGCCCTCGGGGACGGCGTCGTCGTAGCGCTCCTCGATCGTGTGCCGCAGCCCGGCGTCGTCGAGGACCGTGGTCGCCTCGGTCCGGGACGCCTCGACGAGGCCGCCCGGGACCTCGGTGTACGCGCCGGGCCCGGACGAGAACCACCACGCGGCGCCGCCGCCGGCGCCGGCGAGGAGGAGCAGCACGACGAGCGACCACGCGACGACGCGGCCGCGCGCCCGGCGCCGGGACGACGGCGGGGGAGCGGGGGGCGGCGGGGGACCGGGGCGGGTCGTCGGCGCGACGACGTGCCCGACCGCGAGCGGCTCCGTGAGGCCTGCGGCCTCGCGGTCCTGGAGGCTGAGGGTCGCGAGCGACGCCGTCGCGGCGGTCGAGCGGTGCTCGTCGTCGGCCGGCCCGGCACCCTGGGCGACGGCGGCGGCCTCCGGCGCGCCGCCCGCGGGCGGGTCGACGCGCCGCTCGAGGTCGGCGGGGTCGAGCGCGGCACGCACCGAGCGCACGAGCGCGAGGGCCGCGCCGGCGTCCGCGGGACGGTCGTCCGGGTCGCGCGCCGCGAGCGCGCACAGGAGGTCGTCGACCTCCGGCGGGATCCACGGCGCCACGTCCGACGGCGGGGGCACGTCGTTGTTGACGTGCTGGAACGCGACCTGGATCGGGGTGGTGCCGGTGTGCGGGACGGTGCCGAGCAGCATCTCGTACGCGAGGATGCCGACGGCGTAGACGTCCGTGCGCGCGTCGCACGCGCCGGTCGCGATGAGCTCGGGGGACAGGTACGCGACCGTGCCGAGGATGGTGCCCGTCGTCGTGGCGGTGACCTCGTTGACCGCGCGGGCCAGGCCGAAGTCGGTGACCTTGAGCCGCCCGTCGGTGTCGAGGAGCACGTTCTCCGGCTTGATGTCGCGGTGCACGAGGCCCGCGCGGTGCGCGGCGGCCAGCGCGTCGAGCACGTCCTCCAGCACGTCGAGCGTGCGACCCAGCGGCAGGGTGCGTTCCGTGAGCATCGTGCGCCGCAGGTTGGTGCCCGCGACGTACTCCATCGTCAGGTAGCTCGTGTCGCCGTCGAGACCCTGGTCGTAGACGGCGACGAGGCCGGGGTGCGTGAGCCGCGCGGCGGCGCGCGCCTCGCGGCGGAAGCGGGAGACGAAGTCGGCCCCCGACGCGCCCTCGGCGAGGTGGGCGTGCATGACCTTGAGGGCGACCTCGCGCTCGAGCCGCCGGTCCACCGCCAGGTACACCGTCGCCATGCCGCCTCGCGCGATGCGCGAGACGACCTCGTACCGCCCGTCGACCAGGCGGCCGACGAGGGGATCGGTCGTCACGGTGGCCACGAGGAGAGTCTAGGTGGACGGGTGTCACGATCCGGTGAGCGCGGCGCGCACGGCGTGGGTGTCGTGTGGAGGCACGCCGTAGGCTTGCCCGGTGACCGACCACGACCCGAGCCCCCGCCCCGCCCTCGACGACCTGGTCGGCGAGTGGCTGACCCTCCCGGACGTCGCGGAGGCGCTGGGCACCGACGTCGGCAAGGTGCGCCGCCTCGTGCAGGAGCGCCGCGTCGTCGGCGTGAAGCGCGGCGAGCGCACGACCTTCCAGGTCCCCGCGCGGTTCCTCGTTCCGCTGCACCTCGTCGACCCGGCCAACGCGGGCCGTCCTGATGACAGCGGGCGCGTCGGCGTCCTGTCGAGCCTGCAGGGCACGATCGTCGTGCTCTCCGACGCCGGGTTCGAGGACGCGGAGATCATCGAGTGGCTCTTCACGCCGCACGACGAGCTCGGTGAGGCCCCGCTCGACACGCTCCTCAGCGGCCACAAGGCGCGCGTGCGGCGCGTCGCGCAGTCCGAGCTCTGACCCGAGGTCCCTACCTCGGCCGGACGGAGGCGCCCCGCCTCCGTCGGGCGGAGGGGCCCTCCGCCCAACGGCCCGGTCGCGTCAGGCCGTGCGCTCGACGGCCGCCCGTGCGAGCAGGCCGAGCATCGTGGCCCCGGGCTCGGCGAGGCCGGCGCGGTCGAGCGCGTCCGCGGCCTGCTCGGTGAGCTCGGCGATGAGCGCCTCCACGGCGTCGCGCGCGCCCGTCTCGACGAGCACGGCGCGCAGGTCCTCGACCGTGCCCGCGTCGAGCTCCGGGTCGCCCAGGTGCGTGAGCAGGAGCGCGCGCTGCGCCGGCGTCGCGGCGGCGAGCGCACGGATGACGAGCACCGTGCGCTTGCCCTCGCGCAGGTCGTCGCCCGCGGGCTTGCCCGTGACGCGCGCGTCGCCGAACACGCCGAGCACGTCGTCGCGCAGTTGGAACGCCTCGCCCACGGGGAGGCCGAACGCGCTCGTCGCGGCGACCGCGGCGTCGTCCGCGCCCGCGAGCGCGGCGCCGAGCGCGATGGGGTGCTCCACGCTGTAGCGGGCCGACTTCGAGCGGATCACGGCCCGGGCGCGCTCCTCGTCCGCCGCGGGGTCGTCGCCCCAGGGCAGGACCTGGGCCTGCACGTCGAGGTACTGGCCCACGATGACCTCGGTCTGCATGCGGCCGAAGACGCCGCGCGCGCTCGACGCGACGGGCGCGGGCACGCCGTCGAGCGCGTCGCCCATCTCGCGGTGGCTCGCGATGAGCGCGAGGTCGCCGAGCAGGATCGCGGCGTTCTCGCCGTAGCGGTCCGCGTCGCCCGACCACCCGAGGCCGCGGTGCCGCGCGCCGAACGCGCGGTGCGCCGTCGGGTGCCCGCGACGCGTGTCGGACGCGTCCATGACGTCGTCGTGGAAGAGCGCCGCGGCCTGGAAGAGCTCGAGCGCGGCGCCGCCGCGCAGCACCACGCCGCGGTGCGGGCCGTGCGGGTCGCCGCCGTGCGCGCGCCAGGCCCAGTAGCAGAACGCGGCGCGCAGCCGCTTGCCGCCCGTGAGCAGCTCGTCCGTCGCGTCCGCGAGCTCGTCCGCGTCCGGGTGCGTGGCGACGAGCTCGTCGCGCAGCCCCGCGGACGCGGCGCGCAGCGCCTCGTCGACGCCCGCGCGGACGCCCTCGCGGTCCACGAGGGCGGTCGGGCTCGCGCCGGCGGCACCCGCGGCGGGATCGGGCACGGACGGGGCGGGCGGCATGGCCGGCAGCGACGGGTTCGGCACGGGGGCAGCCTATGCGGTCGGCCCGCCTCGCGGGCACCGGGACCGCGCGTCAGCCCGCGGCGACCTGCCCGCTGATCGTCACGAGACGCTCGGTCTCGTCGTCGAAGACGCCCACCGCGAGCGACTCCGTCGGACCTTCGGAACGGGACGCGCGCACGAACGTCGTGAGCGACGTCAGGGCGCTCGGGACGGTCGACGGCGAGACCTCGAACCCCGCGGCGCCGAGCGCGTCGGTGTAGAAGGCCGTGAGCGTCTCGACCGGGTCCGCGGACCGCAGGTTGAGCGTGACGTCGACGAGCGCGCCGTCCGCGGACGGCCGCGCGGAGCTGGCGAGCACCTGCGCCCCCGGCGGGATCGCCACGAGGTCGCTCGGGAACCCGTCGACGAGGTCGCCGACCGCCGACGCGGCGTCGTAGTCGGGCAGCGGCGTGCCGGCGGAGCCGCCGGCGTCCGGGGCGTCCGCGGTTCGCTCCGCGTGCGCGTCGCGAGCCGCGGCGGCGCCCTGGACGTCGTCGAGGTCCGCCTGGCAGCCGGCGAGCGCCGCGCCCAGGACCCCCACGGCGAGGACGACGGCGGCACGGCCGGCGGGCAGGACGGCGCCGCGCGAGCGCGCTCGGGTTCGGGGGAGCACGCGCACACGGTAGCCACCCGCGCGCCCGCGAGCCACCACCGGCCCCGACGGTCGACCACAGGCTCGCGCCCCGTCCACAGCCGCGCCCGGCAGCCCCGTGCGACTCCGCGCCCGGCTGGGATGGGTGCCATGACCACCGTGATCCGGGCCCAGGGCCCGCGCGAGCTGCTCGCCTACGTCCCCTACCGCCTCGGCTACCGGCCCCGGGACAGCGTCGTCCTCGTGGGGCTGCGGCCCCCGCGCGGCCGCGTGGGCCTCGTCGTGCGCGTCGACGTGGCCGACCTCGCGGACCTCGAGCACGGGCCGCAGGTCGCGCGATCCGTCGTGGGGCACCTCGCGGCCGACGGCGCGCAACGGGTCGTCCTCGTCGCCTACACCGACGCCCCGCTGCGCACCGGCTACACCGACGCCCCGCTGCGCACCGGCGGCGACGGCGTCGCGCGCGCCCGGGCCGCCGTCGAGCACTGCCGCGAGGCCGTCGAGCCGCACGTCGGGCCGGTCGAGGCGTGGGTCGTGTCGTCGACCGGGTGGTACGCGCTCGACTGCGCCGAGGACGACTGCTGCCCGCCCGCGGGGCGCCCGCTGCGCGACCTCGAGTCCAGCGAGGTGGGCGCGCACATGGTGCTCGCCGGCACGGCGCTCGCAGACTCGCGCGAGGACGCGCTGCGCATCCCGCGCGCGGGAGCCGAGGCGCGGCGGCGCGCTGCCCGTGCGGCGCGGCGCGCGCACGAACGCGCCGCACGGGCGGCGCAGGCGGGCGAGGACCCCGTGGACGACCGCGTGCGGGCCCTCGCCCTGTGGCGCGCCGCCGTCGCGCTCGCGGCGGGTCCCGGCCGTCGAGGCGCCGAGGAGGCGCCGCCCGCCGAGGGTCCGGGTCGTCCCGGGCGCGCCCCCCGCGAGGCGCTCGCCCCGGAGGTCCCAGCCGCGCCCGTGCTCGGACGGCTCGCCGCCGCGCTCGGGTCGGTCCCGGTCCGCGACGCCGTGCTCGTGTCCCTCGTGCCCGGCACCGGCGACCTCGCCGACCGCACGGTGCGCGGCGCCGACGTCGACAGCGGGACGGGCCGCGCGATCGCGGCGATCGTCGACCCGGCCGCCGGACGCGCACCCGACCCGTCCGTCACGGGCCCCGCCCGGGCGGTCCTGGAGGCCGTCGTGGCGCACGCGCCGCGGGGGAGCGCCGCACCCGCGCTCGCGCTGCTCGCGCTGCTCGCCTGGTGGCACGGCGACGGCGGTCGCGCCGTGCGCCGGGTCGAGGAGGCG
This sequence comes from Cellulosimicrobium composti, assembly GCF_010287905.1. Classification (NCBI taxonomy): domain Bacteria; kingdom Bacillati; phylum Actinomycetota; class Actinomycetes; order Micrococcales; family Promicromonosporaceae; genus Cellulosimicrobium; species Cellulosimicrobium composti. The sequence continues at coordinate 88,122 of NZ_JAAFAN010000004.1, read as the reverse complement.
CTCGCGGAGGACCCGGCGCACCGCCTCGCCCGGCTCCTCGCGAGCGCGCTCGACGCCGGGGTCCCGCCCGGCTGGGTGCGCGCCGACGTGTGAGCCGCGGCGCGCGGGTTCGGGTAGGTTCGACCGCAACACGACCTGCGGTCGCCCCCGCGGCCGGCCGCACCCACGAGCCGTACCCGGAGGACACATGAGCGTCGTCGTCGCGCACCTGAGCACGCCCGAGGGTCGCGAGGCCCTCGACAGCGCGGCCACCGAGGCCGTCCGCCGGGGCACCGAGCTCGTGGTCGTCGTGACCGAGGCGTCGTCGGCCACGCCGGAGCTCGTCGCCGCGCACGAGGACGACCTGCGCCGCGTCGAGGAGCGGCTCGCGGGCACCGGTGCGACGCTGCGGCGCGAGCAGGGCACGTCCGACCTCGCCGACGACCTCGTCAGCGCGGCCGAGCGCGCGGCCGCGGAGCTCATCGTCATCGGGCTGCGCCGACGCTCTCCCGTGGGCAAGCTCATCCTCGGCTCGAACGCGCAGCGGATCCTGCTCGACGCGCCGTGCCCGGTGCTGGCGGTCAAGCCGGAGCGCGCCGCGGGCGCCTGACGCCGCGGCACCCTCGTCGCGGGCCGGGTGGGATCGTCGACGACGACGCGGCGCCCGGCGACGCGTGCCCGGGCCGCGGCGGAGCCGCCGGAGCGGGAATCTTCGCGGGGTCCCGCCCGTTGTACAGGCCAGGACCCGAGCGTCGGACGTCGCGCACCGAGGCGGTTCACGGGCCGCCGCGTGGCGGCCAGGTCCCACATCACCCCGTGTCGCGGCGTCCGCTGCACGGATCGCCGGTACAATATAGGTATCCGCCAGAGCCCGACGACTCACCGTGAGAGTCCCTGCGAGCCCCGAACTTCACGGTTCACGTCCCCGCTCCGGCGGCCCTACCGCCCCCCTGATTGCCGAAAGGTCGGTTTGTGGCGCCCTCAACCCCGATTTCCGCACTCCCGCGAGAGTTCGAGCACCCCGCCCTGCAGGAGCTGCTGCGGCGCGGCAGCGCGAACGGTCGCGTGGACGCCGAGAGCTTCCGCACCGCGTGCGAGCAGGCCGCCGTCAACGACGCCAAGCGGCTGAAGGCGGTCTTCCGCGCGCTCGCGGGCGCCGGCGTCGAGGTCGACATCCCGACCACGACGAAGGTCGCCGCCGCCGCGTCGCCGCGCAGCACCACGACCGCGCGCACCAAGTCGGCCGCCAAGCCGGCCGCGGCGAAGTCGGCGTCCACGACCAAGCGCTCGACGGCCGCGTCGACGGCCGCCGCCGAGACGGACGAGGCCGAGGCGACGCCGTCGAGCCCCGCGAAGCCCGCGCGCAAGACCGCGGCCAAGACCAAGGCCAAGGCCCCGGCGAAGTCCAAGGCGACGCCCGCGCGCGCCAAGAAGAAGGGCGACGACGAGGACGACGCCGAGGTCGAGATCGAGGACCTCGAGATCGAGGTCGTCGAGGACGAGACGGAGGAGGACGCGGCCGCCGAGTCGGGCGCGAAGAAGGCCTCCGCCGGCGCCGCGAGCGACGAGCCCGAGGAGACGGGCTTCGTCGTGTCCGACGCGGACGAGGACGACGCCCCGGTCCAGCAGGTCGTGACCGCGGGTGCGACCGCGGACCCGGTCAAGGACTACCTCAAGCAGATCGGCAAGGTCGCGCTGCTGAACGCCGAGCAGGAGGTCGAGCTCGCGAAGCGGATCGAGGCCGGCCTGTTCGCGGAGGAGAAGCTCGCGGCCGAGGGCGACGACCTGGACCGCAAGCTCAAGCGCGAGCTGCAGTGGATCGCGCACGACGGCAAGCGCGCGAAGAACCACCTGCTCGAGGCGAACCTGCGTCTGGTGGTGTCGCTGGCCAAGCGGTACACGGGTCGCGGCATGCTGTTCCTGGACCTGATCCAGGAGGGCAACCTCGGTCTGATCCGTGCGGTCGAGAAGTTCGACTACACCAAGGGCTACAAGTTCTCGACGTACGCGACGTGGTGGATCCGGCAGGCGATCACGCGTGCCATGGCGGACCAGGCGCGCACCATCCGCATCCCGGTGCACATGGTCGAGGTCATCAACAAGCTCGCTCGCGTCCAGCGGCAGATGCTGCAGGACCTGGGCCGCGAGCCCACGCCCGAGGAGCTCGCCAAGGAGCTCGACATGACCCCGGAGAAGGTCGTCGAGGTCCAGAAGTACGGCCGCGAGCCCATCTCGCTGCACACGCCGCTGGGCGAGGACGGCGACTCCGAGTTCGGTGACCTCATCGAGGACTCCGAGGCGATCGTCCCTGCCGACGCGGTGAGCTTCACGCTCCTGCAGGAGCAGCTCCACCAGGTGCTGGACACGCTGAGCGAGCGCGAGGCGGGCGTCGTGTCGATGCGGTTCGGCCTCTCGGACGGCCAGCCCAAGACGCTCGACGAGATCGGCAAGGTCTACGGCGTGACGCGCGAGCGCATCCGCCAGATCGAGTCCAAGACCATGTCGAAGCTGCGGCACCCGAGCCGCTCGCAGGTGCTGCGGGACTACCTGGACTGAGACGCCGCCCGGCGACCGGCCCGCGTGCCGGTCGCCGCGGCCGGCGCCGGTCGTCGTGGGCGCCGCCGGTCCCGGCGGGCGCCGCGCACGGCGGCCCGGGACGCACGAAGGCCCCGAGGAGATCTCTCCTCGGGGCCTTCGTCGTCTGAGGCTCTCGGTGCGGGCCGGGCGGTGGAGCCGGCCTCCGCGCCGCGCGCGGCGGGTCAGCGCGCGCCGTGCTCCGCGAGCAGCTTGTCGGTCTCGTCCTGGATGGACGTCGCGAGGTCGGTGTAGGCGTCCGCGTGCGCCCGCGCGTGGTGGCCGCAGAACAGCAGCTCGCCGCTCGGCAGGACCACACGGACGTACGCCTGGGCCCCGCAGCGGTCGCAGCGGTCGGCCGCGGTCAGCGGTTCGGTGGTGGTCGTCGTAGCAGTCACGTGAACATCAAACCATCTACGCCCGCGTATCCGTCCTCCGGGAGCCCCTGGTTCGCTACCCGCGAAGCGCTGCTCGCGCGGGATGCGAGCCACGCACGGCGGGGGAGCGCGGCGCTGTCAGCGCGCTCGTCTAGGCTTGCCGCCGTGACGACCACCTCCGCTGAGTCCAGCTACACCGCTCGGCACCTGTCCGTGCTCGAGGGCCTCGAGGCCGTGCGCAAGCGCCCGGGCATGTACATCGGGACGACCGACTCGCGCGGACTGATGCACTGCCTGTGGGAGATCATCGACAACTCGGTCGACGAGGCGCTCGCGGGGAACTGCTCGAAGATCCGCGTCGTGCTGCACGCCGACTCGTCGGTGTCCGTCGAGGACGACGGCCGCGGCATCCCCGTGGACATCGAGCCCAAGACCGGGCTGTCCGGCGTCGAGGTCGTCTTCACCAAGCTCCACGCGGGCGGCAAGTTCGGCGGCGGCTCGTACACCGCGTCCGGCGGCCTGCACGGCGTCGGCGCGTCCGTCGTCAACGCGCTGTCGTCGCGCCTCGACGTCGAGGTCGACCGCGGTGGCAAGACGCACCGCATGACGTTCCACCGGGGCGAGCCCGGCGTCTTCACCGACCCGGCGAGCGGCCCGACGCCCGACGCCCCGTTCGAGCCGTTCGTGTCCGGCTCGGAGCTCGCGGTCGTGGGGAAGACGAAGCGCGGCGTCACCGGCACGCGCGTGCGCTACTGGGCCGACCGCCAGATCTTCCTCAAGACGGCCGTCTTCTCCTACGACGAGCTCGTCACTCGCGTGCGTCAGACGACGTTCCTCGTCCCCGGGCTCGAGATCACGGTGCGCGACGAGCGCGGCGTGCCCGGGACGCCGGGGGAGTCGGGGCCGCACGAGGAGACGTTCGTCCACACGGGCGGGTCGGTCGACTTCGTCGAGTTCCTCGCACCGGACACGCCCGTCACCGCGACGTGGCACCTCACGGGCTCGGGCTCGTTCACGGAGACCGTCCCGGTGCTCGACGACCGCGGGCACATGACGCCGCAGGCCGTGCAGCGCGACTGCGAGGTCGACGTGGCGCTGCGGTGGGGCACGGGCTACGAGACCGAGGTCCGCAGCTTCGTCAACATCATCGCGACGCCCAAGGGCGGGACCCACCTGGGCGGGTTCGAGCAGGGCCTGCTCAAGGTGCTGCGCAAGGCGGTCGAGACGAACGCGCGCCGCCTCAAGGTGTCGACCAAGGACTCGTCCGAGCGCATCGAGAAGGACGACGTGCTCGCGGGCCTGACCGCCGTCGTCACCGTCCGGCTCGCCGAGCCGCAGTTCGAGGGCCAGACGAAGGAGGTCCTCGGCACCGCTCCCGTGCGCGGCATCGTGGCGCGGGTCGTGGAGAAGGAGCTCAACGCGCTCCTCACGTCGACCAAGCGCGACGACAAGACGCAGGCCGCGCTCCTGCTCGACAAGGTCGTCGCGGAGATGCGCGCGCGCATCACCGCGCGCAAGCAGAAGGAGATCTCGCGGCGCAAGAACGCGCTCGAGACGTCGTCCCTGCCGGCCAAGCTCGTGGACTGCCGCAGCGACGACGTCGACCGCAGCGAGCTGTTCATCGTCGAGGGCGACAGCGCGCTCGGCACCGCGCGCCTCGCGCGCAGCTCGGACTTCCAGGCGCTCCTGCCCATCCGCGGCAAGATCCTCAACGTGCAGAAGGCGTCGGTGAGCGACATGCTCCGCAACGCCGAGTGCACCGCGATCATCCAGGTGCTCGGCGCCGGCTCCGGGCGGTCGTTCGACCTCGAGGCCGCGCGGTACGGCAAGGTCGTGCTCATGACGGACGCCGACGTCGACGGCGCCCACATCCGCACGCTCCTGCTCACGCTCTTCTACCGGTACATGAAGCCCCTCGTGGAGGCGGGCCGCGTGTTCGCCGCCGTCCCGCCGCTGCACCGGATCGAGGTCATCGGCTCGGGGCGCCGCAAGAACGAGTACATCTACACGTACTCCGAGGCGGAGCTCGCGGCGACGCTGAAGAAGCTCGACAAGGCCGGGCGCCGCTACAAGGACGACATCCAGCGGTACAAGGGCCTCGGCGAGATGGACGCCGACCAGCTCGCGGAGACCACGATGGACCCGCGGCACCGCACGCTGCGCCGCGTCACGGCCGAGCACGCGGAGGCCGCGGAGCGCGTGTTCGAGCTGCTCATGGGCAGCGACGTCGCGCCGCGCAAGGAGTTCATCGTCGCCGGGGCCGCCGAGCTGGACCTCGCGCGCATCGACGTCTGACGGAGCCGCCGGGTGCGGTCCGCCCGTGGACGGCCGTCCGCGCGGGTGCCGTCCGCCAGGCGGGCGGCCCGGCGCGCGGGCCCGGGCGTTCCGTACGCTGGCGCCGTGACCCTCCGAACGCTTCGCGTCTCCTCGGCGCGCCCGCTCACCGCTCTGACCGCCGTCCTGCTCACCGCGGGCCTGCTGGCCGGGTGCTCGTCGCCCGACGACTCCGCCGCCGAGCCCACGCCGTCGGCGACGGAGGCGACGGCGGGCGACGAGTCGAGCGCCCCCGCCGACGGCACGACGGACGACGCGTCGGCCGGCTCCGAGGACGCGCCGGGCCTGACGTACGAGGGCCGCGCGGGCGCGACGGCGCTCGAGCTGCTGCTCGAGGCCGACCCGACCGCCCAGGTCACCGGCGAGGGCGAGAACGCGTTCGTCACGGCGGTCGGCGGCGTCTCGGCGGACCCGGACTCGGAGTTCTGGGCGCTCTACGTCAACGGTGAGATGGCTACGGTGGGAGCAGGCTCCCTCGAGACGAAGGACGGGGACGAGCTGACGTGGAAGCTCGAGACGTTCACCTCGTGACGCGCGCGCCGCTCGGACCGACGACGCGCTGGTGGCGCGTCGCGCTCGTCGTCGCGCTCGCGCTGCTGGCCGTGGTGTGGCGTCTCGTGCGCGCCGACGTCGGCGCCCCGGCGAACCTCGAGCTCGTCACGGCCGCGACGTTCGCGGCGACGGCCCTGCTGCGCTCGCGCTGGGCGTTCGTCGTGCCGCTCGCGGTGACGGTCGCGTCCGACGTCGTGCTCGGCAACACGACGATCGCGCTGTTCACGTGGAGCGCGTGGCTCGTCGTCGGCCTGGGCTCGCTGCTCGCGCGCCGGACGACGGGGTGGCGCCGCGTCGGGGCGGGTGCGGCGTTCGGCGTCGTCGGGTCGCTGTGGTTCTTCGCGTGGACCAACCTCGGGGTCTGGCTCCAGGGCCGCGGCGTCTGGTACCCGGCGGGCGTCGACGGGCTGCTCGCGAGCTATGCCGCGGGTCTGCCGTTCCTGCGCACGATGCTGCTCGGCAACCTCGTGCTCGTGCCGCTCGTCGCCGCGGGCACGCTCCTGGCCGACCGCCTGGAGTCGGCGCACGGCACCGTCGCAGCACGCCCCGCCTGACGCGCGGTAGCGTGGTGTGCCGCGCCCGAACGGGGCGCGAGGGCGACGGGCACGAGGAGGACGCATGACGCGGCACCGGATCTTCGGGATGAGCTTCGCGAGCGTCTACCCGCTGTACGTGACGAAGGTCGAGCGCAAGGGCCGGACCACGGACGAGCTGGACCAGGTGATCCGGTGGCTCACGGGCTACGACGACGCCGGGCTCCGGCGCGTGATCGCGGACGGGACGACTCTCGAGGAGTTCTTCGACCGCGCGCCCGCGCTCAACCCGAACGCGTCGCTCATCACCGGGGTGATCTGCGGCTACCGGGTCGAGGACATCGAGGACCCGCTCATGCAGAAGATCCGCTACCTCGACAAGCTCGTCGACGAGCTCGCCCGCGGGAAGAAGATGTCGTCGATCCTGCGCGGGGAGCCGGTACCCGCCCCGTGACCACCGTCGGTCATCCGAGCGGTTCGGCGAGGCCGACGATGATCCCGCCCGGTCCGCGCAGGTAGCAGAGCCGGTACGCGTCCTCGAACCGCACGATCTCCCGGAGCACCTCGCCGCCGTGGGTGCCGAGACGCGCGACCGTGTCGTCGATGTCGTCGACCGCGAACATGACCCGGTGGAGGCCGAGCACGTTGGGCGGGGCGGTGCCCAGGCCGAGGTCGAGCGATTCCGGCGTGTGGTACCGGGTGAGCTCGAGGCGACCGTCACCGCCCGGGACGCGCATCATCGCGATCTCGGAGCGCAGGCCGTCGAGCCCGACGACGAGCTCGGCCCAGCGTCCCTCGATCGCCATCCGTGCCTCGAGCTCCATGCCGAGCTCGGTGAAGAAGGCGATCGCCGCGTCGAGGTCGTCGACCACGATCGCCACGTTGTCGAGCCGGTGGATCGTCATGGGGGCCTCCTGCGTCGGGGTCGTGGTCGTCCGGGTGCCCGTCACGCGTCCTGGTCGACGCCGCGCCCCGGCTCGCTCATGTCGCCCGTCCCGGGCGTGCCCTCGGCAAGGCCGTACCGCAGGAGCACCGTGCCGGTCGGGCTGGGCGCAGGGGGCTCCAGGAGCGTGAGGTTCGTGGGCACCGCACCGCCGGCGAACACGGTCTTGCCGGAGCCGAGCACGACGGGGTGCACCCACAGGTCGAGGCGGTCGAACAGCCTCTCGTGCAGCAGCGTCTGCACGAGGTCGAGGCTGCCGACGACCTTGACGTGCTCGTGCTGGTCGCGGACCTCCCGCACCGCGGTCGGCAGGTCCGGCCCGAGCACCGTCGACCCGGCCCACGACAGCTCCGGCGTGCCGCGCGACGCGACGTACTTGGGGATCCGGTTGAACAGCGTGGCGAACTCGTCGTCCTGCCCGCCCTCCTGGAACGGCCAGTACGACGCGAAGATGTCGTACGTGCGCCGCCCGAGGAGCAACGCGTCCGTGCCCTCGTACGCCGCGGCGATCTGCCCGCCCGCGACCTCGTCGAGCAGCGGCGCCTGCCACCCGCCGAACGCGAACCCGCCCTCCGGGTCCTCCTCCGGCCCGCCGGGCGCCTGACCGACGAGGTCGAGGGTCGTGAAGAGCTCGATCTCGATGCGTCCCATGTCCCGCTCCCGTGGAGTCGTGGTCGTCGTCATACGTAGGACGGCCGCTGCTCCTCGAACTCATCGGGTCGGCACGCCACGCCGAGGGTGCAGGTGGATCGGCGTCCCCGCGCTGCTCGTCGGGGACCCGGCGGAGCCCTTCGCCCGGCTGGCACTCGAGGACGCGGCGGATGGTGAGCGCTGAGAAGCGCACGGACCTGGCACGCCGGCCCGGGTCACGGTGTGTCCTCCGCAGAGCGTGCGGATCCCTACCTGTGGAAAACCGCGCGCGTGTCCTCGTGACGTCTAGCGTCCCGGGCAGGAACACCCGCCGGCCAGGAGGAGCACCATGATCGACCAGCACGAGCGAACGACCGCGACGCCTCTCAGAGGGCGTCGACCCCGTGTGCCCCTCGTCATCCGGCGGAGGACTGCGGTCGGTCGCGTGCTCTCGGGGCTTGTGGCCGTCGTCCTCCTGGTCGTCCCGGGGTGTTCGCCCCTCGTCGAGACCGACGACGGCAGGACCCCTGCGGCGCCAGGCTCGTCCCGAAGCGCGGGCGAGTCGGCGGGCTCCGGACCGACCTCGGAAGCGGTGCACACGATCGTGTCGGGGCAGCTGGTGCGGACGCCGTGCTGGTCCTACGAGGGCCCGGCGACGTTCGTGAACAACGTCTCCCCGGACCAGGAGGAACGCTGTCACGGCGCCCTTGAGCTCTGGGGCGAGGTCGTCGACGGGACGGTGATGCCGACGGGTGCCGGGGCGGTCTACGGCCGGGTGAAGGTCGAGCCGGTGCGGGTCTCGACGTCCGACGCGTGGGGGGTCGGGACCGACCTCCAGGGTGCGGTCGACGTCCTCGCGGACTCGTACTTCGTGGAGAACGGCAGCATCCTCAGCCTGCACGAGGCGACGACCCTCGACGGTGTCCCGGCGAACATCACCCGGGTCGACGGGACCTCCGAGAAGACGCGGACGAAGGCCTTCATCACCGCCTTCGCGCCCGAGCGGTTCGCGACGGGCACCGATGAGGTCCAGTTCTTCGTGATCGCGATCGTCAGCCCGTACGACAACGGCGACGAGCTCGTCGACCAGGTCACGCGCACGTGGACCTGGTCCTGACGCGCTGCTACCCGGGTGCCGTACGCCGTCACCCGGGAGGCGACCGTCAGACGCTGAAGTACTTCGCCTCGGGGTGGTGGAACACGAACGCGTCGGTCGACTGCTCCGGGTGGAGCTGGAGCTCCGCGGACAGCTCGACGCCCACGCGCTCGGGGCGCAGGAGCTCGACGACCTTGGTGCGGTCCTCCATGTCCGGGCAGGCGGGGTAGCCGAGCGAGAACCGGGCGCCGCGGTACTCGAGCTTGAACATGCCCTCGACCTCGGTCGGGTCCTCGTCGGCGAACCCGAGCTCGGCGCGCACGCGCGAGTGCCACATCTCGGCGAGCGCCTCGGTGAGCTGCACGGACAGCCCGTGGAGCTCCATGTACTCGCGGTAGTGGTTCCCGGCGAACAGCTTCGCGGTGTGCTCATCGACCGAGGCGCCCATGGTGACGAGCTGGACGGGCAGCACGTCGTACCGGCCCGTCTCCTCGACCCAGGACCGCGGCTTGACGAAGTCGGCGAGGCACAGGTGCCGGTCGCGGCGCTGACGCGGGAACGTGAAGCGCAGCCGCTCGGTTCCGGGCTTGCCGCCCGACCCGCCGTCGGGCGCGCCGATGCCGGCCAGCCCGGGGCCGTGGTGCGCGACGACGACGTCGTCGCCCTCGGACCACACGGGGAAGTACCCGTAGACGACCGACGGGTCCACGACGCCCTCGGTGCGGATGCGCTCGTACCAGGCGTTGAGCCGCGGGCGGCCCTCGGTCTCGACGAGCTCCTCGTACGACGCCCCGTCGTCGCCGCGGCCCGGCTTGAGGCCCCACTGGCCCATGAACGTCGCGCGCTCGTCGAGGAACGCCGCGTACTCGGCGAGCTGGACGCCCTTGACGAGGCGCGTGCCCCAGAACGGGGGAGCGGGCACGGGGTTGTCGGTCGCGACGTCGGACCGTGCGGGCAGGTCCTCGACGGGCGTCTCGGTCACGGTGACCACCGCGTGCCGGCGCTTCTTGAGCGCGGGCAGCCCGACGGCGTCGGGCGACTCGCCGCGCGCGACGCGCACGAGCGGCTCCATGAGGCGCAGGCCCTCGAACGCGTCGCGCGCGTACCGGACGACGCCGGGGAACTGGCCCGCGAGGTCGTCCTCGACGTACGTGCGCGTGAGCGCCGCGCCCCCGAGCAGCACGGGCCAGCGCCCGGCGAGCCCGCGCGACGTGAGCTCCTCGAGGTTCTCCTTCATCACCACGGTGGACTTCACGAGGAGCCCGGACATGCCGATGACGTCGGCGTCGTGCTCCTCGGCGGCCTCGATCATCGCGGAGATCGGCTGCTTGATGCCGATGTTGACGACCGTGTAGCCGTTGTTCGTGAGGATGATGTCGACGAGGTTCTTGCCGATGTCGTGCACGTCGCCGCGCACGGTCGCGAGGACGATCGTGCCCTTGGACCCGGACTCGCCCTCGACCTTCTCCATGTGCGGCTCGAGGTAGGCGACCGCGGTCTTCATGACCTCGGCGGACTGGAGCACGAACGGGAGCTGCATCTCGCCGCGCCCGAACAGGTCGCCCACGACCTTCATGCCCTCGAGCAGGTGCTCGTTGACGATGTCGAGCGCCGTGAGGCCGGACGCCATCGCCGTGTCGAGGTCGTCCTCCAGTCCCTTGCGCGCGCCGTCGACGATCCGTCGTTCGAGCCGCTCGCCCACGGGGAGCGCGGCGAGCTCCGCCGCGCGCTGGTCCTTGAGGGCCGCGGAGTCCACGCCCTCGAAGAGCTCGAGCAGCCGGGCGAGCGGGTCGTGCACGAGGGTCCCCGCGTCGTCGTACCGGCGCCGGTCCCACACGAGGTCGAGCGCGGCCTCGCGCTGCTCGGCGGGGATCTGCGCGAGCGGCAGGATCTTCGCCGCGTGCACGATCGCGGAGTCCAGGCCGGCCTGCACCGCCTCGTGGAGGAACACCGAGTTGAGGACGGTGCGCGCCGCGGGGTTGAGCCCGAACGACACGTTCGACACCCCGAGCGTCGTGTGGATGCCGGGGTAGCGGCGCGTGATCTCGCGGATCGCCTCGATCGTCTCGATGGCGTCGCGCCGCGTCTCCTCCTGGCCTGTGGCGATCGGGAAAGTCAGCGCGTCCACGATGATGTCGTCGACCCGCATGCCCCAGTCGCGCGTGAGCGTCTCGACGAGCCGCGTGGCGATCTCCACCTTGCCCGACGCGGTGCGCGCCTGACCCTCCTCGTCGATCGTCAGCGCGACGACGGCCGCCCCGTGCTCGACGACGTGCGGCATGATCCGGGCGAACCGCGACGTCGGCCCGTCGCCGTCCTCGAAGTTCACGGAGTTCACGACGGCGCGCCCGCCGACGAGCTCGAGACCGGCTGCGATGACCTCGGGCTCGGTGGAGTCGATGACGAGCGGCAGCGTGGAGGCGCTCGCGAGCCGCGAGACGACCTGCTTCACGTCCGCGACGCCGTCGCGCCCCACGTAGTCGACGCACACGTCGAGCAGGTGCGCGCCGTCGCGCGTCTGGGCGCGCGCGATCTCCACGCACTCGTCCCAGTTCTCGGCAAGCATCGCCTCGCGGAACGCCTTGGAGCCGTTCGCGTTCGTCCGCTCGCCGATCGCGAGGAACGAGGCGTCCTGGTGCAGGTCGGTGTGCGAGTACAGGCTCGCGACGCCGTTCTCGCGCTGCGGCCGGCGCTCGACGACCGGGCGCGCGCGCACCGCCTCGACGACGCGCCGCAGGTGCTCGGGCGTCGTGCCGCAGCAGCCGCCCACGAGACCGAGCCCGAACTCCGTGACGAACTGGGTGTGCGCGGCCGCGAGCTCGTCGGGCGTCAGCGGGTACGTCGCGCCGTCCGGGCCGAGCACGGGCAGCCCCGCGTTGGGCATGCACGTCACCGGGACCTCGGCGTGCCGCGAGAGGTGCCGCAGGTGCTCGCTCATCTCCGCCGGCCCGGTCGCGCAGTTGAGGCCGATCGCGTCGACGTCGAGCGCCTGGAGCGTCGTCAGCGCGGCGCCGATCTCGGAGCCCATGAGCATGGTCCCCGTGGTCTCGACCGTCACCTGGACGATCACCGGCACCTCGCGCCCGACGGCGCGCATCGCGTTCCGCGACCCGCTCACCGCGGCCTTCGCCTGGAGCAGGTCCTGGCTCGTCTCGACGAGGATCGCGTCGGCCCCGCCCTCCAGGAGGCCCGCGGCCTGCTCGGCGAACGTGTCGCGCAGGTGCGCGTACGTGGTGTGGCCGAGGCTCGGCAGCTTCGTGCCCGGTCCCATCGACCCGAGCACCCAGCGCGGGTGGTCCGCGGTCGCGAACGCGTCGGCGCGCTCGCGCGCGATGCGCGCCCCGGCGGCGGCGAGCTCGCGGATGCGGTCGTCGATCCCGTAGTCCGACAGGTTGGACCAGTTGGCGCCGAACGTGTTCGTCTCGATCGCGTCCACCCCGACCTCGAGGTACGCGTCGTGCACCGCGGCGATGACGTCCGGCCGCGACACGTTGAGGATCTCGTTGCAGCCCTCGAGCCCCTGGTAGTCCTCCAGGGTCGGGTCCTGCGCCTGGATCATCGTGCCCATCGCGCCGTCCGCCACGACGACGCGCGTGCGCAGCGCGTCGGCGAGGGCCCGGGAGCGGGCGTCGGCGAGGTCCTGGGGAACGACGGTCGGCATGCTCGCAGCGTAGATCGCGCGCACCCGGTCGTGGGGCGCCGTCTCAGGAGCCGTGCGCCGACCCAGGACCCCCGCTGCGCCCGGGCCACCCCCGCCGCGCGCGGGAAATCCGCGTGCCCGACGCCGCGGGCCGCCCTACCGTGGTCCGCATGTCCTCCGCCTCGACGACCGACCAGGTCGTGCACCCGCCCGCCCCGCCGCTCGCCCCGATCGCCGAGCGCGCCGCCGCGCCGTCGACCCTCCCGGCGGTCACCGCGGGAGACCTCACGTGGCGCCCCGCCACGTCCGCCGACGCGCCCGCGCTCCTCACGCTGCGCAACGACATCGCCGAGGCGGACCAGGAGCCGTACCGCGAGACGCTCGACGAGATCGAGGAGCTGTTCACCGCGCCGTGGCGCGACGTCGCGGCCGACACGCTCGTCGGGGCCGACGCCGACGGCGCGCTGCGCGCCTACGCGATGGTCGACACGAACCCCGGCGACGCGCGCACCGTGCGGGTCTTCCTCGCGGGCGGGGTGCACCCGACGCACCGCGCGCGCGGCATCGGCCGCGAGGTGCTCGCGTGGCAGGTGGCCCGCGCGCGCCAGGTGCTCGCCGCGAGCGGCAAGGAGCTGCCCGCGCGCCTCGCGCTGTACGGCGAGGACAGCGACCCGCCCGCCAAGGTGCGCCTCTACGCGCGGTTCGGGTTCGCGCCGCGCCGCTTCTACGCCGACCTGCGGCGCGACCTCGCCGCACCCGTCCCCGAGGTCCCGCTCGACGGGTCGCTGCGGCTCGTTCCGTGGTCGCCCGAGCTCGACGAGGCGACGCGCCTCGCGCACAACGACGCGTTCCGCGACCACTGGGGGAGCGAGCCGCGCACCGCGGAGGCCTGGACGCACGGCCGCAGCCACCACGCGCCGCAGTGGTCGTTCCTCGTCGTGGACGACGCGCCCGACGTCGACGCGCTCCTCGCCGGGGCCGAGACCGAGGACCTCGTCGACGAGGAGACCGCCGCCGCCCTGCGCGCGGGCGAGCCGCTCGTCGTCGGCTACCAGATGGCGAGCCGCTACGACGAGGACTTCCCCGTGCGCGGGTACTCGTTCGGGTACACCGACATCCTCGGGGTGCGCCGCGCGTACCGCGGCCGGCGCGTCGCCGTCGCGGCGCTCGCGGCCGGGATGCGCGCGTTCGCCGCGGACGGGATGCAGTACGCGTCGCTCGACGTGGACACCGAGAACCCGTCCGGCGCGCACGGCCTCTACGCGAGCCTCGGCTACGAGAAGGTGTCCGGCTCGCGCATGTACTCGATCGAGATCTGACGGCCGGGCCGGGGCGTAAGACGTCAGCGGGCCCCGGCATATTTCGAAGCGATAACGATGAATTCGGCTGGATCATCGACAGATTTCGCCCTCGCGAGACTCGGAGGCAGGCGCCCCCGGCCGGGCCTCCTCGGGAGCGGCCGGTGTCCGACGGCGCCGCTCGCGTCCCGAAGGAGCTGACATGCGAGACCACGTCCCCCCGCCCGCGCGTCGTCGTACGACGCGCGGGGCGGCCGTCCTCACCGCCGCCGGGCTCGCGCTCGCGGGCTCGCTCGCCGTCACCGCGCCGAGCGGCGCCGCGACGGCCGTGCCCGAGAACCTCGCGCTCGCGGGCACCGCGAGCGCGTCGAGCACCGAGCAGAACCTCGACTGGCTCGCGCCCCGGTTCGTCAACGACGGCGACGCCTCCACGCGCTGGTCGTCGTCGTACGACGACGCGAACTGGGTCCAGGTCGAGCTCGCCGAGCCGTCGCCCGTGGACCACGTGACGATCTCGTGGCCCGGCGCGTGCGCCGCGGACTACGTGGTGCAGACGTCGACCGACGGCACGACGTGGACGGACCGCGAGCGCGTGACGATCGCGACGTGCTGGCGCACGGACGTCGTGCAGCTCGGCGTGACGGAGCCGGTGCGGTTCGTGCGCATGCAGGGGATCGACCGCGCGAGCCAGTGGGGCTACTCGATCTACGAGCTCGGGATCTACGCCGCACCGCAGGCGGAGCCCGACGGCCCGGCCCTCGTGCCGCAGCCGGCGGCGCTGAGCACGACGGACGACGAGCCGTTCGCGCTCGACGCGGCGAGCGTCGTCGCGGTCACGGGTGACACGGCGTCGGGGCAGCCCGTCGCCGAGCAGCTCGCCGAGGTGCTGCGCCCGTCGACCGGGTACGCGGTGCCCGTCGTCGAGGGGGAGCCGGCCGACGCCGCGAACGACGTCGTCATCGACGTCTCGCCGGGGAACGTCGCGGCCGAGCACGCGGCCGAGGGGTACGTGCTCAGCGCGTCGGCCGACGGCGTCCGCATCGGCGCGGACACGGCGCAGGGCGCCCGGCTCGGCGTGCAGACGCTGCGCCAGCTCCTGCCGTCGTGGGTCGAGTCGCCCGAGCGCGTGGACGTCGCGTGGACCGCGCCCGCCGTCGAGATCACGGACCACCCGCGGTTCGCGTACCGCGGGATCATGCTCGACCCGGCGCGCTCGTTCCTCGAGGTCGAGGAGGTGCTGCAGGTCATCGACGGCGCCGCGCAGCTCAAGCTCAACGTGCTGCACCTGCACCTCACGGACGACCAGGGCTGGCGCATCGCGATCGAGCAGCCGGAGGAGAACCCGTCCGGCATCGACTACGGCCTGCTCACCGAGGTGAGCGGCGCCACCGCGGTGTACTCCAACGACGGCACGACCGTGCTCGGCTCGGAGCCGGGCCTCATGGGCTACTACACGCAGGACGACTACACCGCGATCGTCGAGCACGCGGCGGCGCGTGGCATGACGGTCGTGCCCGAGATCGACCTCCCGGGCCACATCAACTCCGCGCTGCACGCGATCCCGCAGCTCAACTCGGCCGGGTCGGCACCGAAGCCGCTGCCCGGCCAGACGACGTCCCCGGTCAACCGGACCACGTCGGTGGGCGAGTCGACCCTCGACGCGGACAACCCGGCGACGTACGAGTTCCTCGCCACGGTGCTCACGCAGGTCGCCGAGCTCACGCCCGGCCCGTACCTGCACGTCGGCGGCGACGAGGCGTTCAGCACGTCGCACGCCGACTACCTGCGCGTCGTGGACTGGGCGACCGACTACGTCTCCGGCCTCGGCAAGACCGTCGTCGGGTGGAACGAGTACGCCTCGAGCGACCTCCCGCGGGGCTCGGTGGTCCAGTACTGGAACGGCGGCGCCGGGGCGGTCGCGGACGCGGTCGCGACGAAGGACGCGACGGTCGTGCTGTCGCCCGCGAACAAGACGTACCTGCCCCAGAAGCAGGACTCGCGCATGCCGATCGGCGCGACGTGGGCGTGCGGCGGCCCGTGCGGGCTCCAGCAGTTCTACGACTGGGACCCGGCGACGCTCCTCGCGGGCGTGACCGAGGCCGACGTCGCGGGTGTGGAGGCCCCGCTGTGGAGCGAGTGGGTGCGGCGCGTCGACGAGGCCGAGTACCTCGTCTTCCCACGCCTGCTCGCGACGGCCGAGGTCGCGTGGTCGCCGCAGTCCGCGAAGACGGACTACGCGACGTTCACCGAGAAGGTCGGCGCGTTCGGCGGCCGTCTCGCGCTCGCGGACCACGCGCACTTCCCGACGGCGGACGTGCCGTGGCGCGTCGAGGCCGCCGGGCGTGGCGCCGACGCGGTCGTGGGCGAGCCGGCGACCGTCGCCTGGACGGTGACGGCGCCCGGCCTGAGCCCGGCGGACGTCGAGGCGACGGTCGAGTGGGACGACGGCGTGACCGAGCCCGTCTCGCTGACCTCGACCCGCGCGACCGACATCGCCGCGCTGACCATCAACGACCCGCTGCGCGGGGCGTCCGGGCGCACGTTCGACGCGGCGGGCGAGCGGACCGCGACGCTGCGGGTCGCCCGGCCCGGGCGTGCCGACGTCACCGCCGCCGTGACGGTGACGGTCGCGGCGGCCGACGCGGTGGCCGTCGAGGCGTCGGCACGGTGCCTCGCCGGGACGGCGTACGTCGCGGTGCGTGCCACGAACGGCGGCGCGGACGCCGTCGACGTGACCCTCGCGACGGCGCACGGCCGCCGGGACTTCGCCGGCGTCGCCCCCGGGCGCAGCGCGTACGCGTCGTTCTCGACGCGCACGGGCGAGGTCGCGGCGGGATCCGCGACGGTCACGGTCGACGGGGTCGACCGGGTCGTGGCGCACGACGCCGCGCACTGCTCCTGAGGCCCGACCCGCGGCCGTCGCTCCCTCCCGGGGCGGCGGCCGCGGGCGTGACCCCGCCCGCGACGCCCCGGGGGAACGTGCGCGGCGGCGGGCGGCGGGCGCGGTCAGCCGCGGGCCGGGACGGCGTCGCGCACCGCGTCGTGCGCGACCAGCCCTGCCCCGACGAGCCCCCCGCAGTCGCCCCACGTCGCGGTCGTCACGTGCGCACCGCGCACCCAGCGCCGACGCAGCGCGGTCGAGCGGTAGAGGTCGGCCACGAGGCCGCCGCGCGCGAGGACGCCGCAGCCGAGCACCACGCGGTCGGGCGCGAGCACCGCGCACAGGCTGTCCAGGCCCTCGGCGAACGCCTCGGCGCACGCGGTCACGGCCGCGAACGCCGCGACGTCGCCCGCGCCGGCGCGCTCGACGAGCTCGTCGACGGTGCGTCGCGGCCCCGGCAGGAGGCGCTCGGCCTCGCGCCGCAGGGCCTCGCCGGACGCCAGGCCCTCCCAGCACCCGGCGGCGCCGCAGCCGCACGGGCGCCCGCCGCGGTCCACGACCGTGTGCCCGACCTCGCCCGCGAACCCCCGCCCGCGCACGAGCGCGCCGTCGACGACGAGCGCGCCGCCGATCCCCGTGCCGACCGTGACGACGAGCACGACGCCGCGCGTGCCGGCGCCTCCGGTCCGGACCTCCGCGAGCGCGGCGGCCTGGGCGTCGTTGACGACCTCGACGGGCAGGCCGGTCGCCGCGACGAGGTCGGCCCGCAGGTCGACGCCCGCGATCCCGACGTTGGCGCTGCGCACGAGGCGACCGCCCTCGACGACCCCCGAGACGGCGAGCCCGACCGCGCCGGCACCGCTGACCGTCGCACCG
Source organism: Cellulosimicrobium composti (assembly GCF_010287905.1). Lineage (NCBI taxonomy): Bacteria > Bacillati > Actinomycetota > Actinomycetes > Micrococcales > Promicromonosporaceae > Cellulosimicrobium > Cellulosimicrobium composti. The sequence goes on along the minus strand of NZ_JAAFAN010000004.1, from coordinate 70,409 downwards.
GCGAGCTCGCGCGCGAGGTCCGCGGGCGCGGCCCGGCGGCCCGCGGCGTCAAGAGGGACGGGGCGCCGCACGAACCGGCGGACGGTCCCGTCGGGGTCCACGAGCCCGCCGCGGATCGTGGTCCCGCCCATGTCGATCCCGACGGTCGGGCGGGCGGGCCGGTGCCGGGACGTCGTCGCGGTCATGCTGCTCCGTTCTCCGCACGGCTCGTGCCCCGGACCGTGAAGGGTCCGAGGCACGAGGCGCGGGGCGAGGGTGGGGCGTACGGTCAGTCGCCGCTGCCGGCGGCGACGTAGAGGTCGCCCTGGTAGTACTCGGCCGGGTCGGTCGTCGACTCCGCCTTGCCCGCGTCCACGAAGTACTCGTTGAGGCTCGTGAGCCAGGTGACGACGGTGCCGTCCTCCGTGAGCGCGTCGAGCTCGGCCGACGTGTAGTAGGTGGCGTTCTGCGCGTCCGACGTCGCGGCGCCGGAGTCGACGCCGAGGCGGTCGGCCGTGATCCGCACCGCCTCGTCGAGGTTCTCGTGGCGGAAGTCGTTCGCCTCGCGCAGGGCCGCGACGAACGCCTCGACCGTCTCGGGCTGCTCGGCCACGACCTCGTTGCGCGCGACGACGGCCGAGGGAAACGACACCTCGTCGACGAAGTCCGCGTTCTCGGCGAGCACGAGCGTGTCGGGCACCTGCGCGACGACGGTGTCGACGAGCGGGTACCACAGGCCCGCGGCGTCGACCTGGCCGCTCGCGAACGCGGACACGATCGTGGACGGGTCCATCGGCACGAGCTCGACGTCGTCGGTCGTGAGCCCGACGGACTTGAGGGCCATCGAGACGATCATGTCGCCCGACGTCCCCTCGGCGATCGCGATCTTCTTCCCGGCGAGGTCCTCGAGCGACGTGACGCCGCTGTCCGGGTGGGCGAGGACCCGGTCGGCGTTGCCCGTCGCGTTGATCGCGACGACCTGGGCCTGGCCGGTCGCGGGCAGCCACAGCGCGCCCGGGCCGAGGTAGCCGAAGTCGAGGTCCGCGGTGCCGAGCGCCTGGACCTGGAGCGGGCCGTTGGTGAACTCGGCGAGCTCGACGTCGAGGCCGTGCTCGGCGAACAGGCCCTGCTCGTCGGCGATCGCGACGAGGCTCGCGCCGTTGAAGTCGGCGATGTAGCCGACCGAGACCGGGGTGAGCTCGTCGGGCGCCGGAGCGTCGCCCCCGCTCCCGGAGTCGGACGAGCACGCGGCGAGGGACAGGGCGAGGACGGCGACGCCCGCGAGCGCGGTCGTCCGGGTGGCACGGGACATGGGGAGACTCCTGAGGTGGGCGGTGCTGCGGACCGGGGTGCTGAGGAAGGGAGGGAGGGTCGGGCTGAGGAGGAGGTCGGGCACGGGACGACGGCGTCCCGGCGGGTCGGAGCGCGTCAGGCCGCGGGTGCTGCCTGCTGGTGGTAGACGGCGTGCCGGACGCGGTTGCGGATCTCGGCGAACTCGGGGGAGAGGCGCACGTCCTCGGTGCGCGGGTACGGCAGGTCGACCGGCACGATCTCGTGGATGCGTCCCGGGCGCGCCGCCATGACGATCACGCGGTTCGCGAGGAAGACGGCCTCGTCGACGTCGTGCGTGATGAACGCGACGGTGCGCCGCTCCTGGCTCCAGGTCTGCAGGAGCTGCTCCTGGAGCGTGACGCGCGTGAGCGCGTCGAGCGCGCCGAAGGGCTCGTCCATGAGCAGCACCTGCGGGTCGACGGCATAGGCGCGCGCGATCGCGCACCGCTGCTTCATGCCGCCCGAGAGGGTCTTCGGGTAGGCGTCGGCGAACGCCGTGAGCCCCACGAGGTCGATGAAGTGCTCGGCGCGCGCGCGGCGCTCGGCCGCGCCGACGCCCGCGACCTTGAGGCCGAACTCGACGTTCTTGCGCACCGTGAGCCACGGGAAGAGCGCGTACTGCTGGAAGATCACGCCGCGGTCCGGGCTCGGGCCGTCGACCGGGACGCCGTCGACCGTCACCTCGCCCGTCGTGGGCGCGTCGAGGCCCGCGAGGATGTTGAGCATCGTCGACTTGCCGCACCCGGACGGCCCGACGATCGTCACGAACTCCTGGTCGGCCACGTCGAGGTCGACGCCGCCGAGCGCGACGAACTCCTCGCGGCCGAGGTCGAACGTGCGCGTCACGCCGCGGAACCGGATCTTGGGTTCGGCGTCGGGCGCTCCCCAGGGGGCGCCGGTGCCGTCGTGCGGGGTGTGCGTGGTCATCGGCGCTCCTGCCATCCGGTGAGCTTCTTCTCCGCCAGCAGCAGCAGCCGGTCCATGGCGAGGCCCAGGAGGCCGATCATGACGAGGCCGACGAAGATCGTGTCGATCTGGTAGTAGAGCTGGGGCTTCTGCATGCTGCGCCCGAGGCCGTCCTGGGCCGCGATGAGCTCGGCCGCGACGACGGTGGCCCACGCGGCGCCGAGGCCGATGCGCATCCCGACGAGGATGAACGGCGTCGAGGCCGGCACGACGACCCGCAGGAAGATCGTGCCGTCCTTCGCGCCGAGCACGCGGGCCGCGTTGATGAGCGTGCGGTCGACGCTCACGACGCCCTGGTACGTCGAGACGACGTTCGCGAGGAACGACGCGAGGAAGATGACGAAGATGCGCGGCCCCTCGTCGATCCCGAGCAGGACGATCGCGAGCGGGATGATCGCGAGCGGCGGGATCATGCGGAAGAACTGGATCCACGGGTCGAGGACGGCGCGCACGGGCGCGTACCAGCCCATGAGGAAGCCGACGGGCACCGCGGCGACGACGCCGAGGAGGAACCCGGCGAGCACGCGGCGCAGGCTGGCCCAGGTGTCGGTCCACAGCGCGCCGCTCAGCGCGAGCTCGACGCCGCGCGACAGCACCGCCGCGGGCGTCGGCAGCTGGAAGCCGAGCAGGCACAGGACCCACCACACCCCGATGCCCCCGACGAGGGAGGCGAGGCTCACGAGGAGCCGCGCGCGCCCGTCGCGCCGGGCCCGCCGGGTGGCGGGGGAGGCGGCCCGGGACGGGGCCGGTGCGTCCGTCACGCCCCCCGTGGCGCCCGGGGCGGGCGCGTCGGGCGGGGGCGTCGTGCGGGTGGTCGCGGGGGTCGTCATGGCATCACCGGTGCTCTCGCGTGAGGTCGGGCGGTCGGTCACGAGGTCGTCCCGCCGGCGAGGAGGGGGTAGCCCGTGAGGAGGGGAGAACGGTTGAAGACGGCGGCGATCGCGCCGAGCGCGCCGGCGTCGGACCCCAGCGCGGTCGGTCGCGGGTCGGGCCGTCGTTCGTGGCGCTCGAGCACCTCGTCGCGGAACGCGCGCGCGAGCGGTCGGAGCACGTGGTCACCCGCGCGCGTGATCTCGCCCGCGACGACGACGACCGCCGGGTCGGCGGTCGTGCAGGCCGCGGCGAGGACGCGCCCGACGTACGTACCCGCGCGGGACACGACCTCGAGCGTCTCGGCGTCGCCCGCGTCGAGGAGCGCCACGACGTCGTCGAACGAGCGCACCTGCGGCCGCAGCCCCGCGACGGCGCGCACGACCGCGGGGACGGACGCGAGCGTCTCGAGGCACCCCCGCTTGCCGCACCGGCACTCCAGGCCCTCGCGCGCCACGGTCACGTGCCCGACCTCGCCCGCGAGCCCGGAGGACCCGGTGAGGAGGCGGCCCTGGAGCACGAGCCCGCCGCCGATGCCCTCGGACACGCGCGCGTAGAGCAGGCCGTCGTGGTCCGCCCCCGCGCCCCAGATCGCCTCCGCGAGCGCGGCCATGCGCGTGTTGTTGTCGACGTGCACGGGCGTGCCGAACCGGTCGGCGAGCGTGCGCTCGACGAGGGTCGTGCGGGCGCCCCCGCCGGCCGTGAGGGTCAGGCCCTCGCGCACCTGCCACCCCACGTCGGGCACCCCGCTCGAGACGGGTCCCGGGAGCCCGACGCCGACGCCCTGGAGCGCGCCGAACGTCGTCCCGGTCTCCGCGGTCGTGCGGTCGACGAGGTCGAGCGCGATCTCGACGCGCCGGGCCCACGGCGTGGAGGGCGCGTAGGCGACCTCGCGCGAGAAGACGATCTCGTGCGCGGCGTTCGCCGCGGCCACGCACACGCGGGAGTGCCCGAAGTCCACGCCGAGGGCCTGGCCCGCGGACGGGTCGAGCGCGAGCCGCGTCGCCGGGCGGCCGCGCCCCCGCGGGCCGGCACCCGCGGGGGCGACGGTGGTCAGGGCGCCCCGCCGCAGGAGGTCCCCCACGATGTCGTGGAGCGTCGCGCGCGACAGGGAGACGGCCTCGCTCAGCTCGCTCCGGCTGAGCGGGCCGTGCGCGCGGAGCGCGGCGAGGACGCGGTCCTCGTGCGTGCGGCGCACGAGCGTCTGCACGGCGACGGGCTGGCTCATGCGGACACCGTAGGGGCCCGGAATTCTTTCGTCATCACCTGACGTATATCAATTCTGTCAGGAGTTCGGAGGAACGTTTCACGGCGTATTTGAGCGCTCCTTGACGGCGCGCGGGCCCCGTACCTAGTTTGATGCGGTGCGCAAAGAATTAGCGGGTTCGGCGGCGCCCGGCGAGCCCGGCGGGTCCCGCGGCTCGAGCGCGCGCCTGCTCCTGCAGGTCGTGCGCGACGCCGGCCGCGCCACGCGCGCGGACCTCGCCGCCGCGACCTCGCTCAGCGCGCCGGCGGTGACGCGCGCCGTCGCGGGTCTCGTCCGCGACGGCCTCGTCGTCGAGCTCGGCCACGACGCGACGACCGGTCGCGGCGCGGGGCGCCCGCCGACGTGGCTCGCGCTCGCGACCCCCGACCGCGTGCCGGACGCGCCGCTCGTCGCGGCGCTGCACCTCGCCGCGGGCACGGTCGAGGTCGCGCTGTGCGACGTCGCCGGGGGAGTGGTCGGCCGTGAGACGCTCGGGCACCGGCCCGCGAGCGTGCCCGAGCGCACGCTCGACGTGGCGCTCGACGCGCTCGGCCGGCTCCTCGCGACCGCAGGGCGCGGACGCGTCGTCGCGGCGGGGGTCGCCGTCGCGGGCGTGCTCGACGCCTCGGGCCGCACGGTGCTCGAGGCGCCGAACCTCGGGTGGTCGCGCGTGCCGGTCGCCGACCACGTGGAGCGCGCGCTGGGCCTGCCGTGCACCGTCGCCCACAACGTGTCCGCGATGGCGCTCGCCGAGGCGCGCCGCGGGGTCGGCGTCGGGGCGAGCACGGTCGCGTACGCGCACTCCTCGGGCGGCCTCGGCGGCGGGCTCGTCGTCGACGGCGTCGCCTACCGGGGCGGGGCCCACGGCGCGTCCGAGCTGGGGCACGTCGTCGTCGACCCGGCGGGCCCCGCGTGCCGGTGCGGCCGCCGCGGGTGCCTCGAGACGTTCGCGAGCCGCCCCGCGGTCGAACGGCTCGCGACCGCCGCGCTCGGCGCGGTCGAGGGGGACCCGGTCGCGGCGCTGCGCGACGCGGTGCGCGCGGGCGACGCGCGCGCCCGCGCGGCGCGCGACGACCTCCTGGGCCACCTCGCCGCGGGGTTCGACCCCGTGGTCGCGCTCCTCGCGCCCGACGTCGTCGTCCTCGGCGGCGCGCTCGCGACGCTCCACGACGTGCTCGGGGAGCCGCTCGCCGCGGCCCTCGCGCGGCACGCCGCCGCGCCCCCGACGGTCGCGCACGCGGCCGCGGGCGACCTCGCGGGCGTGCTCGGCGCGGCGTGGACCGCGCTCGACGCGTCGCTCTACGGGCCGCCGCCCCGCTCGTGGCCCGCCGCAGAGACCTCGCCGCGGCCCGGCGCCGCCACCGACCCGACCCGCACCTCCCGACCCCGAAGGACGTCATGACCGTCGCACCAGCCCGTCGCCCCAACATCCTGCTCGTCGTCACGGACGACCACGCCGCGCACGCCGTCGGCGCGTACGGGTCGGTCGTCAACACGACGCCCCGCATCGACGAGATCGCCGAGACGGGCGCGCGCCTGGACGCGTGCTACTGCACCAACTCGCTGTGCACGCCCAGCCGCGCGGCGATCCTCACCGGCACGCACAGCCACGTCAACGGCGTCACGACCCTCGAGACGCCCATGGACCCGTCCCTGCCCACGTTCGTGAGCCGCCTGCGCGAGCACGGGTACCGCACGGCGATCATCGGCAAGTGGCACCTCGGCGACGACGACGCGCACGCCCCCGCCGGGTTCGACCACTGGGAGGTGCTCGTGGACCAGGGCGAGTACCACGACCCGCGCTTCCGCACGGCCGACGGCGTGCACGTGCGCGAGGGCTACGTCACGAACCTCATCACCGACCTGGCGACGGAGTGGGTCGAGGGGCTCGACGGCGACGAGCCCTGGTGCCTGCTCGTGCACCACAAGGCGCCGCACCGCTCGTGGGAGCCCGACGCCGCGCACCAGGACCTGTACACCGACCCGATCCCCGTCCCGAGCACGTTCGACGACGACTACGCGACCCGGTCCATGGCGGCGCGGCACGCGACGATGCGGATCGCGGACTACCTCACGCAGACCGACCTCAAGCAGGACCCGCCCCCCGGGCTGACGTACGAGGAGACGGCGCTGTGGAAGTACCAGCGCTACATGGAGGACTACCTGCGGTGCGTCGCGTCCGTCGACGACAACGTGGGCCGCCTGCGCGACTGGCTGGCCGAGCGCGGCGAGCTCGACGACACGGTCCTGCTCTACACGTCGGACCAGGGCTTCTTCCTCGGCGAGCACGGCTGGTTCGACAAGCGGTTCATGTACGACGAGTCGATCCGCATGCCCCTGCTCGTCTCCTACCCGCGCGCGATCCCGGCGGGCCGGGTCGTGCCGCAGCTCGTGACGAACGTCGACTTCGCGCGCACGATCCTCGACGCGGCCGGGGTCCCGCCCGTCGAGGGGATGCAGGGCGTGAGCTTCTGGCCCCAGCTCACCACCGACCCGGACGCGCCCACGCAGGACGCCGTGTACTACCGCTACTACGAGAACGACGACTACTGGCACCACACGCTCGCGCACTACGGCATCCGCACGGAGCGGTACAAGCTCATCTACTTCTACAACGACGGCATGGGCCTGCCCGGGACGTCGGGCGTCACGTACCCGCCCGAGTGGGAGCTCTACGACCTGCAGGAGGACCCGCAGGAGCTCCGCAACGTCTACCTGGACCCCGCGTACGCGCAGGTGCGCGCGGAGCTCACGCAGCGGCTGCACGCGCTCCAGGCCGAGCTCGGCGACGCGCCGCACCCGAGCGACGTCGCGGCACGGGCGGTGGCGGCGACGGTGTGAGCCGCGACGGGGGCGCGGTCAGAGGCTCGACGCGGACAGCGCGTCGCAGTCCTGGATCGTGCCCCCGTTGTAGCCGATCGTGAACCAGCGCTGGCGCTGCTCGCTCGACCCGTGCGTCCAGCCCTCGGGGTTGACCTGGCCGGTCGCGGCCTCCTGGATGCGGTCGTCGCCGACGGCGGACGCGGCGGAGAGGGCGTCGGCGAGCTGCTGCTCCGTGATCGGGTCGAGGAACGTCACGCCCGTGTCCGGGTCGACGGTGCTCGCGGCGTGGCCGGCCCACATGCCCGCGAGGCAGTCGGCCATGAGCTCGATCCGCACGGAGTCGGACTCGGGGCCGGTGCCCTGCCGGTTCGCCGCGTCCATCGCGCCGACGAGCTGCTCGATGTGGTGGCCGAACTCGTGCGCGACGACGTACATGCGCGCGAGGCCGCCGTCGTTCGCGCCGAACCGGCTCGTGAGGTCGTCGTAGAAGCTGACGTCGATGTACACGGTCTGGTCCGGCGGGCAGTAGAACGGCCCGACGGCGCTCGTCGCGGCTCCGCAGCCGGTGGAGACCTGCTGCTCGAAGCTCGACACGGGCGGCACGACGTACTCCACGCCCGCCTGCTCGGGGAGCGCCTCGGACCAGTAGGCGTCGAGCGCCTGGGCGGTCGCGCTCAGCTCGCACTCGAGGTCGGTGTTGGCCTGCTCCGCGGTGCAGTCCTCGACGAACTGCGCCTGGCCCTCGCCGAGCGCGTCCGACGCGCTGCCGCCGCCGGTGAGCGCGCTGAGGTCGACCCCCGTCTGGTTGCCGACGAACGCGATGAGCAGCGCGACGAGCACGGCGCCGATCCCGCCGCCCGCGATCATCGTGCCGCGACCGCGGCCTCCACCCTTACGGACCCGTCCGCCCTCGAACGAGCCACCTTCCTGGAACGTCACAGGTCAAACGCTACCGCCGGGTCGACCCCCGGGCGTCCTGGGCGGCTCGTCACGCGCGCGTCGCCCGCGCAATGGGGTGGGGCGCGCGCCGCCGCGCCCGTAGAATCGACGAGGCCCGGACGCCGGGGCGTACGACCCCGGCCCCACGACGAGCGCCGGCCGACCGGCCGGGCGAGCGACGTCGTCGGGCACCCGCACCACCCGAGAGGACCCTCCCGTGATCACCGCTCACGGCGTCGAGCTGCGCGTCGGCGCCCGCGTCCTGCTGCACGAGGCGACCTTCCAGATCGCCTCGGGCGACCGGATCGGTCTCGTCGGGCGCAACGGCGCCGGCAAGACGACCCTGACCAAGACGCTCGCGGGGGAGACCCAGCCCACGGCGGGGAGGATCACGCGTGGCAACGAGATCGGCTACCTGCCGCAGGACCCGCGCACGGGCGACCTCGACGTCATCGCGATGGACCGCGTGCTGTCCGCCCGCAGCCTCGACAAGATCGTGCGGCAGATGCGCGAGACCGAGGGCGCCATGGCGAGCGCCGACCCGGAGACGCACGAGGCCGCGATGGAGCGTTACCCCAGGCTCGAGGCGCGGTTCCTCGCCGCGGGCGGGTACGCGGCCGAGAGCGAGGCCCACCGCATCACGAGCAACCTCGGCCTCGACGACCGCGTGCTCGGCCAGCCCCTCAGCACGCTGTCCGGCGGGCAGCGCCGCCGCATCGAGCTCGCGCGCATCCTCTTCTCCGGCGTGGAGACGCTCCTCCTTGACGAGCCGACGAACCACCTCGACGCCGACTCGATCATCTGGCTGCGCGACTACCTCAAGTCCTACAGCGGCGGGTTCGTCGTGATCTCGCACGACGTCGAGCTGCTGCGCGCGACCGTGAACAAGGTGTTCCACCTCGACGCGAACCGCGGCGAGCTCGACCAGTACAACCTCGGCTGGGACGCGTACCTGGCGCAGCGCGAGTCGGACGAGCGCCGCCGTCGCCGCGAGCGGCAGAACGCGGAGAAGAAGGCGAGCGCGCTGCTCGCCCAGGGCGAGAAGATGCGCGCCAAGGCGACCAAGGCCGTCGCCGCGCAGAACATGATGCGCCGCGCCGAGAAGATGCTCGCCGGGATCGAGGGCGAGCGGCAGACCGACAAGGTCGCCAGGCTCCGGTTCCCCAAGCCCGCGCCGTGCGGGCGCACGCCGCTCACGGCGAGCGGGCTGTCCAAGGCGTACGGGTCGCAGGAGGTGTTCGCGGGCGTCGACCTCGCGATCGACCGCGGCAGCCGCGTCGTCGTGCTCGGCCTCAACGGCGCCGGCAAGACGACGCTCCTGCGGATCCTCGGCGGCGTCGAGAAGCCGGACACGGGGGAGGTCCACGCGGGGCACGGCCTGAAGATCGGCTACTACGCCCAGGAGCACGACACGCTCGACATGGACGCGACGGTCGTCGAGAACCTGCGCCACGCCGCGCCCGACCTCACGGACACCCAGGTGCGCTCCGTGCTCGGGTCGTTCCTGTTCTCCGGCGACGACGCGGACAAGCCGACGCACGTGCTGTCCGGCGGGGAGAAGACGCGCCTCGCGCTCGCGACGCTCGTCGTGTCGTCCGCGAACGTGCTGCTGCTCGACGAGCCGACGAACAACCTCGACCCCGCGTCGCGCGCCGAGATCCTCGGGGCGCTCAAGACGTACGAGGGCGCGGTCGTCATGGTCACGCACGACGACGGCGCGGTCGAGGCGCTCGAGCCGGAGCGCGTCCTGCTCCTGCCCGACGGCGACGAGGACCTCTGGAGCGACGACTACGCGGAGCTCGTGTCGCTCGCCTGACCGGCGAGGGCGCCTCTACCGCGGCGTCGGGCGCCCGCGCCTCTCCTCGAGCTGGGCGTCGATGAGGGCGTCCTCCTCGTCCTCGGCGCTCGGGCGCCGCGCGCGCGGCTCGCGGCGGGCGCGCACCGCGCCCGGGTCCTGCGCCGCGAGCAGGTCGCCCGCGGTGAGCACGGCCCCCTCGCCGCGCGCGTCGCGGCGCTCGCGGCGGACGAGGACCCAGAACCCCGCGACCGCGCCGATCGCGAACACGCACCACTGCAGCGCGTAGGACAGGTGCGACCCGGGGTCGGTGTCGGGCTTCGGCAGCGCCTCGAGGCGCTCCGCGGCCGCGGGCTCCTCGCTGCGGAGCTGCCCGTAGGCCCCCACCGTCCGGCCGTCGGCCCACGCGGCGCCGTCGGGACCGGCGGCGAGCACCTGCTCGGTCGAGATCGCCTGCACCTGGCCGGCGGGCGCGTCCCTGCCCGACGCCGGCTCGTCGGCCCGGAGCGTGACGGTCGCCTCGACGTCACCGTCGGGCGGGGCGGGCACGTCGCCGGGCGTGACGGCGTCCGTGCCGAGCGGCACGAAGCCGCGGTCGACCACGACGACGAGGCCGTCGGGCGCGCCGGGCGTCGGGTCGGTCACGAACGGCACGAGGACGTGGAAGCCGGGGCTCCCGCCCACGGGCCGGTTGCGCAGGAGGACGGTCGCCTCGGGTGCGTAACGGCCCTCCAGGGTCACGGGGCGCCACACGTCGTCCTCGTCGAGCACGGCGCCGGGGGCGGCGAGCACGTCGCCGACCGGGACCGGCTCGGTCGTGTAGTTGGCCTCGATCCGGTCGATCTGCGCCTCGCGCGCGACGTACCGGTTCCACTGCCACCACCCCGCGAGCAGGCACAGGGCCACGAGCACGACGACCCCGACGGCGAGCGTCGCCCACTGCCGGGGGGTGCGGGGCTGGTGGGCGTCCGCGGTGGCGCGCTCCGGCGTCGGCTCCGGGCGCGCGGGGACCGGCCCGGCCGACGGCGCGTCCGGGTGCGGGGACCGCTGCGTCACGGGGCCGCCCGGCGCTCGAGCTCGTCGACGGGCACGGTCGAGCGCCAGAACGAGCGGGCGCCCAGGAACGTCTCGAGGTGCTCGCGGTGCGCGTCGCACGCGAGCCACACCTTGCGGCGCTCCGGCGTGTGGATCCTGGGGTTGTTCCACAGCAGGCCCCACACGGCCGGCTCGCGGCAGCCCTTGGCGCTGCACACGAGCTCCTCCTCGCCGACGGGGTCGGCGACGCCCAGGACGTCGGTCACCGGTGGTCCTCCTCGTGGTCGTGCGGGGCGTCCGGTCGGCCGCCCGCGATCCCGTGCGACCCGGGCACGCCCGCCGACGGCAGCGCGCGGTGCTCCATCGGCGACGTGTCGTAAGTGGCCTGGTCGCGGCCCGCGTTGGCGATGAGCACCGCGCTGTACGGCAGGACGATCGCCCCGACGGCCAGCACCCAGGTCAGCCAGCTGCCCTGGGCCAGGATCGCGCCGAAGATGCACACGATGCGGATGCCCATCTGGATGAGGTACTTGCGCTCCCGGCGCGACTGGTCCGCGGCGAGAGGCTCCGGGGCCGACGTGATGCTCGGGACCGCCTCGGCCGAGCGTCGGGCCGCGCGTCGTGTGCTCACCCGGCCAGTCTACGTTTGTCGGGACCCCACAAAGCGAGGGGGAGCGGTGTGACTTGCGCGCACCGCGCACGGCGGGCGCCGCGCACGGTACGGTCGGTGCGGCGCGTGTGCGCGGACCGGTCACGAGCCCGCCTCAGGCCCACCCGGCACAGCCGTGCGGGACCAGTCCCCGGCCGCCGACCCGACCCGACCGTCCCGAGGAGCCGCACCGTGTCCGAAGCCACCGCACCCGCCCCGCGCACCGTCGTCGTCACCGGCGCGAACCGCGGGATCGGCCGCGCCATCGCCGAGCGCTTCGTGGCGAACGGCGACCGCGTCGCGACCGTCTACCGCGGCGGCGACCTGCCCGAGGGCGTCTTCGGTGCCGTGGCGGACATCACCGACACCGCCGCCGTCGACGCCGCGTTCACCGAGATCGAGAACGAGCTCGGCCCGGTCGAGGTGCTCGTCGCGAACGCGGGCGTGACGCACGACCAGCTCCTGCTGCGCATGACCGACGAGGACTTCGAGTCCGTGATCGACGTCAACCTCACCGGCACGTTCCGCTGCGTGCGCCGCGTGAGCAAGGGCATGATCCGCCTGCGCCGCGGACGCATCGTGCTCGTGTCGTCCGTCATCGGTCTCTACGGCGGCGCGGGCCAGGTCAACTACGCGTCCTCCAAGGCGGCTCTCGTCGGCATGGCGCGCTCGATCACGCGCGAGCTCGGGTCGCGCAACATCACGGCGAACGTCGTCGCCCCGGGGTTCATCGACACCGCGATGACGGCCGAGCTGCCCGAGGAGCGGCAGAAGACGTACAAGGCCGCGATCCCCGCCGGACGGTTCGCGCACGCGGACGAGGTCGCGGGCGTCGTGCAGTTCCTCGCGTCCGACGACGCCGCGTACGTCTCCGGGGCCGTGATCCCCGTGGACGGCGGGCTCGGCATGGGGCACTGACCCCCGGTCGTCCCCGACCCGGTCGCGGTCGCCGGTCACCCGAGCGCCCGCGGCCCCTCTACTTCAGTACGCTCGCCTCAGCGCGCCCGCACGACGGGTGCACGACGGAAGGAAACCGATGGGTCTGCTCGACGGCAAGAAGCTCCTGGTCACGGGAGTGCTCACCGACTCCTCGATCGCGTTCCACGCGGCGCGGCTCGCGCAGGAGGAGGGTGCCGAGGTCGTGCTCTCGTCGTTCGGCCGCCAGATGAAGCTCACGCAGGCGTTCTCGAAGCGCCTGCCGGTCGAGGCGCCCGTGGTGCAGCTCGACGTGACGAACGACGAGGACCTCGCCGGCCTGGCCGACGCGGTGCGCGAGCACACCGACCGCCTCGACGGCGTCGTGCACTCCATCGGCTTCGCGCCGCAGAGCGTCATGGGCGGGAACTTCCTCTCCGCGACGTGGGAGGACGTGGCGACCGCGCTCCAGGTCTCGACCTTCTCCTACAAGTCCCTCGCCGTGGCCGCGAAGCCGCTCATGACCGGGGGCGGCGCGCTCGTCGGCCTGACGTTCGACGCGCAGTTCGCGTGGCCCGTCTACGACTGGATGGGCGTCGCGAAGGCGGGCCTGGAGTCCGCGAACCGCTACCTCGCGCGCGACCTCGGCCCCGACGGCATCCGCGCCAACCTCGTCTCGGCGGGCCCGATCCGCACCACCGCGGCCAAGTCGATCCCCGGCTTCGAGCAGATGGAGGACGGCTGGCCGAAGCGCGCGCCCCTCGGCTGGGACCAGACGACGGCCGAGCCGGCCGCGCGCGCGGTCGTCGCGCTGCTGTCCGACTGGTTCCCCGCGACGACGGGTGAGATCGTGCACGTCGACGGTGGCGTGCACGCCATGGGGCAGTGACCCAGGAGGAGAGCATGAGCGCGGAGACGAGCGACGGCGGCACGACGCGCCGGCTGGTCCTCCTGCGCCACGCGAAGGCGGAGCCCGGCGGCGGGAGCGTCGACGACGTGCTGCGTCCGCTCGCCCTCAACGGGCGACGCCAGGCGGTGCGCGTCGGCGGCGCGCTGCGCGAGACGGGGCTCGTCCCCGAGCGCGTGCTGTGCTCGTCGGCGCTGCGCACGCGCCAGACGTGGGAGCTGTTGTCGGCGCACCTCGGTGACGTCGAGCCCGACGTCACCGTGAGCGACGCCCTGTACGCCGCGGACGTGTCCGACGTGCTCGACCTCGTGCGCACGACGGACTCGCGCGTGCGCACGCTCCTCGTGGTCGGGCACGAGCCGACGATGGCGGCCACCGCGTCGTACCTCGCGGACCCGGCGTCCGACGGCGGCGCGCTCGCCCAGGTGCGCGTCGGCGTCCCGACGGCGACGTACTCCGTGCTCGAGTGCCCGGCGGCCTGGGACGCGTGGGCGCCGCAGGGCGCGCTGCTGACCTACGTGGGTCGCCCGTCCTGACCCGACGGCCGCCCGACGACGAGAGCCCTGGTGCCGGACGGCACCAGGGCTCTCTCGCGCGGGGGCGTCAGCGGGCGGCGTCGACCCGGTCGACCACGTCGAGCACCTCGTCGATGCGGGGTCCGTCGACGCTGTAGGGCGCCTGCGCGCGCACGACCGGCTTGGCCGCGAACGCGACCCCGATCCCGGCGGCGCCGATCATGTCGAGGTCGTTCGCGCCGTCGCCCACGGCGATCGTCGCGCTCATCGGCAGGCCGAGCTCTGCCGCGAACTCGCGCAGCGCGGCCTCCTTCGCGGCCCGGTCGACGACGGGGCCCGTCGTGCGGCCCGTGAGGCGGCCGCCGGAGACCTCGAGCCGGTTCGCGCGGAACCGCGTGATCCCCAGCTCCGCCGCGAGGCCGGCCACGATCTCGGCGAACCCGCCGGAGACGAGCGCGACCTCCCAGCCGCGGTCGTGCGCCTGCGCGACGAGCTCGCGCACGCCCGGCGTGAACGTCGCCCGAGCGCGGACGTCCGCGAACGCCTCGACCGGGACGCCCGCGAGGGTCGCGACGCGCTCGCGCAGCGACTCGGCGAAGTCGATCTCGCCGCGCATCGCCCGCTCGGTGACCTCGGTGACCTGGGCGCGCGTGCCCGCGTGGTCGGCGAGGAGCTCGATGACCTCCTGCTCGATGAGGGTCGAGTCGACGTCCATGACGAGGAGCCGGACCGGGCGGTCGGGGCTGCTCGTGGGGGCGGGGGTCACCGGGGTGCTCCTCGGGGTGGCGGTGGTCTCGGGCAGGGCAGGGCTCGCCGCGGCGTCGCGCACGACGCCGGTCGCGGAAGGGCTCACGCGACGACCGTGCCCTTGGGGACGACGGTGATGCCGGACTCGGTCACGGTGAACCCGCGCGCGCGGTCCTGCTCCGGGTCGAGCCCGATGCGCGCCTGCTCGCCCACGACGACGTTCTTGTCGATGATCGCGCGGTGGATCTGCGCGTGGCGGTGCACCTGGACGCCGTCCATGAGCACCGAGTCCGAGACCGACGACCACGAGTGCAGGTACGTCCCGGGCGAGAGCACGGAGCCGACGGCCGTCGCGCCGGAGATGATGACGCCGGGGGAGACGATCGAGTCCGCGGCGTGCCCGAGGCGCCCGCGCCCCGCGTGCACGAACTTCGCGGGCGGCAGCCCGGTGTAGCCCGTGTGCAGCGGCCACTCCTCGTTGTAGAGGTTGAACACCGGCGTGACGGCGATGAGGTCCTTGTTCGCGTCGTAGTACGAGTCGATCGTGCCGACGTCGCGCCAGTAGTCGCGGTCGCGGTCGGTCGAGCCGGGGACGTCGTTGCGGATGAAGTCGTAGACCGCCGCGGTGCCCTTCTCCACGAACGCGGGCACGATGTCGCCGCCCATGTCGTGGCGCGAGTCCGCGTTCGCGGCGTCCGACGTCACGGCCTCCACCAGGGCGTCGGTGTCGATGACGTAGTTGCCCATCGACGCGAGCACCTCGTCGGGCGAGTCCGCGAGGCCCACGGGGTCCTTCGGCTTCTCGCGGAACGCCGCGATCTTCGTCGGTTCCTTGGGGTCCGTCTCGATGACGCCGAACTGGTCCGCCATCGAGATCGGCTGGCGGATGCCCGCGACGGTGAGCTGCGCGCCCGACTCGACGTGCGCGTCGACCATCTGGGAGAAGTCCATGCGGTAGACGTGGTCCGCGCCCACGACGACCACGATGTCCGGGCGCTCGTCGTCGATGATGTTGAGGCACTGGTAGATCGCGTCCGCGCTGCCGAGGTACCAGTGCTTGCCGACGCGCTGCTGCGCGGGCACGGGCGCCACGTAGTTGCCCAGGAGCGACGACATGCGCCACGTCTTCGTGATGTGCCGGTCGAGGCTGTGCGACTTGTACTGCGTGAGCACGATGATGTGCAGGTAGTGCGAGTTCACGAGGTTGGAGAGCGCGAAGTCCACCAGTCGGTAGATGCCCCCGAACGGCACCGCGGGCTTGGCTCGCGAGGCGGTGAGCGGCATGAGGCGCTTGCCCTCGCCCCCGGCGAGGACGATGGCGAGGACTCGGGGTGCGGCGGCCATGCCCAGACCGTAGCCCCTCGCGGCGGGACCACGCAGCAGGGACCCGCATCCTGGTCCCGGCGCGTCGTTCGGCGCCCGTCCCGGCGTCCGCCGGGGCGTCCCGGCCGACGGCGCGCGGGCGGCTCGGCTAGCGTGTGGCGCGTGAGAGTCGACCTCCTGACCCGTGAGTACCCGCCGCACGTCTACGGCGGCGCCGGCGTGCACGTGGCCGAGCTGTCCGCGGTGCTGCGGCGCCACGTCGACGTGCGCGTGCGCTGCTTCGACGGCCCCCGCGGCGAGGAGGGCGTCACCGGGTACTCCGTGCCCGGCGTCCTGTCCGGCGCGAACGCCGCGCTCGGCACGTTCGGCGTCGACCTGCAGATGGCGGACGACGTCGCGGGCGCCGACCTCGTGCACTCCCACACGTGGTACGCGAACCTCGGCGGCCACCTCGCCGGGCTCCTGCACGGCGTGCCCCACGTGCTCTCGGCGCACTCGCTCGAGCCGCTGCGGCCGTGGAAGGCCGAGCAGCTCGGCGGCGGGTACGCGCTGTCGTCGTGGGCCGAGCGCACCGCGTACGAGGGCGCCGCCGGGATCATCGCCGTGTCCTCCGGCATGCGTGACGACATCCTGCGCGTCTATCCCCAGGTCGACCCGGAGAAGGTGCACGTCGTGCACAACGGGATCGACCTCGACGGCTGGCGTCGCCCCGAGCCGGGCACCCAGTCCGACGTCGCGGACCGGGTCGTGCGCGGCCTCGGGATCGACCCCGAGCGCCCGGCCGTCGTGTTCGTCGGACGCATCACGCGGCAGAAGGGCCTGCCCTACCTGCTGCGCGCCGCGCGCTCCCTGCCCGCCGACGTCCAGCTCGTGCTGTGCGCGGGCGCGCCCGACACCCCGGAGATCGCCGCCGAGGTGAGCGGCGCCGTCGCCGAGCTCCAGGCCGAGCGCGGCGGCGTCGTGTGGATCGAGCAGATGCTCCCGCGCGCCGAGCTCGTCGCGGTGCTCGCCGCGTCGACCGTGTTCGTGTGCCCCTCCGTCTACGAGCCGCTCGGCATCGTCAACCTCGAGGCCATGGCGGTCGGCCTGCCCGTCGTCGGCACCGCGACCGGCGGGATCCCCGAGGTCGTCGACGACGGCGTGACCGGCCTGCTCGTGCCGATCGAGCAGGCCGACGACGGCACGGGCACGCCGCTCGACCCCGACCGCTTCGTCGCCGACCTCGCCGCCGCGCTCACGCAGGTCGTCGGCGACCCCGAGCGGGCCGCGGAGATGGGCCGCGCCGCGCGGCGGCGCGTCGAGGACCACTTCGCGTGGGACGCGATCGGGGAGCGCACGCTCGAGGTCTACCGCAGCGTGCTCGCGGGGTCCTGACCCCGCGCCGTCCTCACCGGGCGCCGTCGCTCGACGGTCAGGAGGCGGCCCAGAACGTCGCGGCGCCGACGGCGTGGCGCGAGGCGCGGTCGACCTCGCGCAGGGCCGTGGAGCGCTGGTCCGCCTGCCAGAGGTTCACCGCGCCGCCGTCGTCCGCGGTCGCGAGGTCGACGATCGCGCGCAGCCGCACGGCCTGCGTGAGGACCTGGACGGCGCGGGGCGGCACCGACGCCGGGAGCTGCCACGTCGGGGCGCCGCCCGCGCGCAGGTCCGCGATCGCTCCCGCCGCGTCGTCGCGCCAGCGCGCGACGTCGAGGTCGTCGAGCGCGCGCGTCGCGAGCAGCAGCGCGGTCCGCAGGTCGCGCTCGGCCTCGCCGAGCGTGCCGACCGCGCCGTGCACGCGCATGCTCCACGGCCCGACCGGCGTCACGTGCCACGTCACCAGGTGGCCCGGCTCGAGGTCGCTGCCGAACTCCGTGACCTCGGGCACGAGGGCCCACGCGCCGGCCGACGTCGTGACGACCGCGCACTCGCCCGCGTCGGTCGCGCGCGCCGCCGCCTCGGGCGGGACGCCGGACACGTCGCCCGGGACCGGGGCGAGCGCGACGACCTCGCGCGCGTCGCCGGCCCACGCGCCCGCGAGGTCCTCGAGGCGCACGTCGCCGAGCGCGCCGGAGACGACGTGCGGCTCGTCGTCGCGCTGCACGGCGCGCAGCAGGCGGGCCAGGCCCTCGTCGTCGCCGAGGCGCGAGGCGCGCAGCCAGAGGGCGAGGAGAGCGCTGCGGGGGAGGGCTCCGGCGCTCGACGCGGAGCCGGGCCCGGACGCGCCGTGCGGACCCTCGGACGAGTGTGAGACCACGTCGGCCAACCTATAGGGTCGGGGACCATGAGCGCGGTTCTCGACCTGAAGGGCGTCACCGTCCGACGTCACCCCAAGACCATCCTCGACGCGGTGGACTGGCAGGTGAACGAGGGCGAGCGGTGGGTCGTGCTCGGGCGCAACGGCGCCGGGAAGACGACGCTCCTGCAGATCGCGTCCGGGCGCATGCACCCCACGGCCGGCACGGCCGACGTCCTCGGCGAGCGCCTGGGGCGGGTCGACGTCTTCGAGCTTCGCCCGCGCGTCGGGCTCGCGTCCGCGGCGCTCGCGGACCGCATCCCCGCGGACGAGACGGTGCGCGACGTCGTGCTCACCGCGGCCTACGGCGTGACGGGCCGGTGGCGCGAGGCGTACGAGGACTTCGACACCGAGCGTGCGGGCGACCTGCTCGCCGCGTTCGGCGTCGATCACCTCGCGGACCGCACCTTCGGCACGCTCTCCGAGGGCGAGCGCAAGCGCACGCAGATCGCACGCGCGCTCATGACGGACCCGGAGCTCCTGCTCCTCGACGAGCCGGCCGCGGGGCTCGACCTCGGCGGTCGCGAGGAGCTCGTCGGCGCCCTCGCGGAGCTCGCGGGCGACCCGGCGTCGCCCGTGCTCGTGCTCGTCACGCACCACGTGGAGGAGATCCCGCCGGGGTTCACCCACCTCCTGCTCCTCAAGGACGGCGCGGTGCACAGCGCCGGGCCGATCCGCGAGGTCCTCACGTCGGACAACCTCAGCGACGCGTTCGGGCTGCCGTTGCTCGTCGCGCACGGCGGCGGGCGCTGGATGGCGCGCGCCGCCCGTCCCTGACAGGGTCGCCGAGCACGCCGACCGCGTGCACCACGAGCGGAAATTCGGTAAAGTACACGTAAAGCGCGCACGTGGGAACGGGGGTCGAGATGGACTGGCTGTGGTGGGTCGGAGCAGCGCTGCTCCTCGGTCTCGTGGAGATCATCTCGCTCGACCTCGTGCTCATCATGCTCGCCGGGGGATCGCTCGCCGCGGCCGGCGTGAACGCGGCCGGCGGGCCGCTCTGGCTCCAGATCGTCGCGTTCGCGGTCGTCAGCGTCATCCTGCTCGTCACGCTGCGCCCGTGGCTCCTGCGCCACCTGCGCTCGCGCGTGCCGCTCACCGAGACGAACGTCGCCGCGCACGTCGGGCGGACGGCCCTCGCCGTGGACCGCGTGAGCGAGTTCGGCGGGCGCGTGAAGCTCGTCGGGGAGGTCTGGACCGCGCGGACCGAGCCGGACGCCCCGCAGATCCCCGCCGGGGCGGAGGTGCGCGTCGTCCGGATCGACGGCGCGACCGCCGTCGTCGCGCCGCTGCCCGCGCAGCACCCGACCGGGTCGTGACGGCCCGGCACGACCAGCACCACACCGCGCCGCCGGGTGACCGGTCCAGCGCACGACGACCAGGAGGCAGTCGATGAACGACCCCAGTCCCGGAACGATCCTCGCGTACGTCGTCCTCGCGCTGATCCTGATCTTCGTCATCGTCGCGCTCGTCAAGGCGGTGCGCATCGTGCCGCAGGCGGTCGCGATCATCGTCGAGCGCCTGGGTCGGTACTCGCGCACGCTCGAACCGGGGCTGCACCTGCTGGTGCCGTTCATCGACCGCGTCCGCGCGTCGGTGGACCTGCGCGAGCAGGTCGTGTCGTTCCCGCCGCAGCCCGTCATCACGTCGGACAACCTCGTGGTGAGCATCGACACGGTGATCTACTTCCAGGTCACCGAGCCCAAGTCGGCGGTCTACGAGATCGCGAACTACATCACCGCGATCGAGCAGCTCACCGTCACGACGCTGCGCAACGTCATCGGGTCCATGGACCTCGAGCAGACGCTCACGAGCCGCGACCAGATCAACGGCCAGCTCCGTGGCGTCCTCGACGAGGCCACCGGGCGCTGGGGCATCCGCGTCAACCGCGTCGAGCTCAAGTCGATCGACCCGCCGCCCAGCGTGCAGGGCTCGATGGAGCAGCAGATGCGGGCCGAGCGTGACCGCCGCGCCGCGATCCTCACCGCGGAGGGCGTCAAGCAGTCGCAGATCCTCACGGCCGAGGGTGAGAAGCAGGCCGCGATCCTCCGGGCCGAGGGTGACGCGCAGTCGAAGATCCTCCAGGCCGAGGGCGAGGCGCGCGCGATCCTCCAGGTGTTCGACGCCATCCACGAGGGCGACGCGGACCCGAAGCTGCTCGCCTACCAGTACCTGCAGATGCTCCCGCAGATCGCGAACGGCAACGCCAGCAAGCTGTGGGTCGTGCCGACGGAGTTCACCGCGGCGCTCGGGTCGATCGCCAAGGGGTTCGGCGGCGTGCCGGGCATCGACGGCGGGGGAGTGCCCGGCGTCACGCCCGCGCAGGACGCGGAGGCGGCCGAGGCGAGCGCCGAGGCGCGCCGCGAGCGCGAGCGCGACCGCGTGAAGTTCGGCGTCCCGTCGCTGACCGACCCGTCCGAGGCCCTGGCCGAGGCGCGGCGGCAGGCCGAGGCGGCGACCGCGGACGCGACGAGCGCCGGTACGCGCTCGGGCCTGCCGTTCGACCCGCAGACCGAGACCGGTCAGCACCCGGGCGGGGTGGGCGAGCACCGTGCCGTGCCTCCGGAGCCGGGCGCCGCGACGCCGCGCCCGCTGGGCGGCCCGTCGCAGTACGCCCCGCCCCCGCCGCCCGTCGAGGACGCGCCGGTCACGGAGGAGCCCCCGACGGACGAGCCGCCCGCGGGCACGCCGCCGTCGTTCCCGCCGCGGCACTGACGTCGGCACCGAGGCCGGTGTTGAGCAGCCACGGAGCCCCGCACCCGACCCGGGTGCGGGGCTCCGCCGCGTCCGGCGCGCGCGGGCCGGTTCTGCCGTGAGCAGACGCACTTGAGAGTGAGTGCTCACTCAGTTAGCGTCGAGCGGGTGACGACACCCCTTCCGGTCGCGCCCGAGGCGGACGCGACGTCCCGCGAGCGCACGCGCGCGCGGCCGCTCTCGCGCACCGAGCGCCGGGACGCGATCGCGGCGGCGACGGTCCCGCTGCTCGTCGAGCACGGCGCCGCCGTGACGACCCGGCAGATCGCCGACGCCGCGGGCGTCGCCGAGGGCACGCTGTTCCGCGCCTTCGCGGACAAGGACGAGCTCCTGCGCGCCGCCGTCGTGCGCTCGCTCGACCCGGCGCCCGCGGTCGCGGCGATCGCCGCGCTGCCGGACGACGACGGGCTGGGGCCGCTCGTGCTGCGACTCGTCGAGCACCTCCTCGAGGCGCAGCGCATCGGCATGCGGGTCTTCGCCGCCGCCCACCAGGTGCTCGACCCGCACCGCGGCGCGCGGCTCGACCACCGTGCCGACGCGCACCGGCTCGGCGTGGACGCCCGCGAGCGCTCCGCGCGCGCGATCGTCGGGGCGATCGAGGACAAGCTCGCGGCGCACCGGTCCGCGCTGCGCGTGGACCCGGAAGTCGCGGCGCGCGCGGTCTTCGCGCTCGTGTTCGGAAACGCCTTGCCGCACGTCGCGGGCGGTGACAGGCTCGACGCCGCGCAGGTCGCGGACCTCGTGCTCGGCGGCATCGGCGCGGACGTCGCGACCGACCCGTCGCCCTGACCCGCCGCACCGCCCGTGCGCGGCGCCCTCGCCCGGTGCCCCGCTCGCCGCACCACCGCGCGCCTCGGCGCTCCCGGGGCTCGTCCCCGCCCGTCCCGCAGCCCCTCCCGGACAGGAACCCCATGCTCGTCAGCCTCTTGCGGACGCGACTGCGTCCCTACCGGACGCCGATCGTCCTCCTCCTCGTGCTCCAGCTGCTCGCGACCCTCGCGTCGCTGTACCTGCCGAGCCTCAACGCCGACATCATCGACCAGGGCGTCACGCAGGGCGACACGGCCTACATCATGCGCACGGGCGGCCTCATGCTCCTCGTCAGCCTGGGCCAGGTCGTGTGCGCGGTCGCGGCCGTCTACTTCGGCGCGCGCGTCGCGATGTCGTTCGGCCGCGACGTGCGCGCCGGCCTGTTCACGAACGTGCAGCGCTTCTCCGCGCAGGAGATGGGCCAGTTCGGCGCCCCGTCCCTCATCACGCGCACCACGAACGACGTGCAGCAGGTGCAGATGCTCGTGCTGCTGTCCCTGACGATCATGGTCATGGCGCCGATCATGCTCGTGGGCGGCGTGGTCATGGCGCTCCAGGAGAACGTCGAGCTCTCCGGGCTGCTGCTCGTCATCGTGCCCGTGCTCGGCGTGAGCGTCGGGCTCATCATCTCGCGGATGGTCCCGTACTTCCGGCAGATGCAGAAGAAGATCGACGGCATCAACGCCGTGCTGCGCGAGCAGATCACCGGCATCCGCGTGATCCGGGCGTTCGTGCGCGAGCGGCGCGAGGCCGAGCGGTTCGACGGCGCGAACGACGCGCTGTTCGACGTCTCGCTCCGCGCGGGCAAGCTCATGGCGCTCATGTTCCCGACCGTCATGCTCGTCATGAACGCGTCGAGCGTCGCGGTGCTGTGGTTCGGCGGCCGCCAGATCGACGCGGGCGCGATGGAGGTCGGCGCGCTCACCGCGTTCCTGTCCTACCTCATGTACATCCTCATGGCCGTGATGATGTCGACGATGATGTTCATGATGGTGCCGCGCGCGGCGGTCTCCGCGGAGCGCATCACGGACGTCCTGCGCACGCAGGCCACCGTCGTGGAGCCCGAGCGCCCCGTGGCGCTCACGACCCGCACGGGGCGCGTCGAGCTCGACGGGGTCGAGTTCCGCTACCCCGGCGCCGAGGAGCCGGTGCTGCACGACGTGTCGTTCGTCGCGGAGCTCGGGCAGACGACCGCGATCATCGGCTCGACGGGCTCCGGCAAGACGACGCTGCTCAACCTCGTGCCGCGCCTGTTCGACGTCACCGCCGGGTCGGTGCGCGTCGACGGGACGGACGTGCGCGACCTCACGGGCGCGGACCTCGGCTCGCTGCTGGGCCTCGTGCCGCAGAAGGCGTACCTGTTCAGCGGGACGATCGCCGACAACCTGCGCTACGGCCGGCCCGACGCCACGGAGGAGCAGATGTGGGACGCGCTGGAGGTCGCCCAGGCGCGCGACTTCGTCGAGGCGCTCGACGGCGGGCTCGACGCCCCGGTCGCGCAGGGCGGGACCAACTTCTCGGGCGGGCAGCGCCAGCGGCTCGCGATCGCCCGCGCGATCGTCCGCGACCCCGCGGTCTACCTGTTCGACGACTCGTTCTCCGCGCTCGACTACGCGACGGACGCGCGGCTGCGCGCGGCGCTCGCACCCCGCACGCGGCACTCGACCGTGATCGTCGTCGCGCAGCGCGTCGCGACGATCCGCGGCGCCGACCAGATCCTCGTGCTCGACCACGGCCGCATCGTCGGCCGCGGGACGCACACCGAGCTCCTCGAGTCCGACGAGACGTACCAGGAGATCGTCTACTCGCAGCTCTCGATCGAGGAGGCAGCATGACCGGCGAGCAGGACGCCTCGCGCACGCCCGCGCCGTCGGGCCCGGACGGCACGACGCCGGACGGCACGACGCCCGACGCCGGGGCACCCGCCGCGGGCGCGCCTGCGGGTGCGTCGGGCGGGGGTCGGGACGTCGCGTCGACGCGCCTCGCGGGCCGACCCCGCGGGGGCGGGGGCCACGGTCCGATGGGCGGCATGGGCGTGCCGGGGGAGAAGGCGCTCGACTTCAAGGGCTCGCTGCGCCGGTTCGCGGCGTCGCTGCGCCCGGAGCGCGTGCCGATCGTCGCCGTCGTGGTCCTCGGGGTGCTGTCCGTCGCGCTCGCCGTCGCGGGTCCCAAGCTCCTCGGCAACGCGACGAACATCATCTTCGCGGGCGTCGTCGGGTCCCAGCTCCCTGCGGGGGTGACGCAGGCCCAGGCCGTCGACGCGCTGCGCGCGCAGGGCCAGGACCAGATCGCGGACCTCGTCTCCGGGGTTCCCGGGCTCGTGCCGGGCGAGGGCATCGACTTCTCCGCGCTCGCGACGGTGCTCGCCTGGGTGCTCGCGGTGTACGTCGGGTCGTTCCTGTTCGGCTGGCTCCAGGGGCGCATCACGGCGATCGTCGTGCAGCGCACCGTCTACCGGCTGCGCGGCGAGGTGCAGGCGAAGCTCGGGCGCCTCCCGTTGTCGTACTTCGACCGCAACCCGCGCGGCGAGATCCTCTCGCGCGTGACGAACGACATCGACAACATCTCCCAGACCCTCACGCAGACGCTCTCGCAGCTCGTGACGTCGGTGCTCACCGTCGTCGGCGTGCTCGGGGTGATGTTCTGGATCTCGCCGCTTCTCGCGGTGGTGGCGCTCGTCACGGTGCCGCTCTCGGTGCTCGTCACGGCGCAGATCGCGAAGCGGTCCCAGCCGCAGTTCATCAAGCAGTGGGCCGCGACGGGCCGCCTCAACGCCCACATCGAGGAGATGTACACCGGCCACACCCTGGTCAAGGTGTACGGCCACCAGCAGACCGCGATCGACGAGTTCGAGCAGGAGAACGCGGCGCTGTACGACGCGAGCTTCCGGGCGCAGTTCATCTCCGGCACCATCCAGCCGGCGATGGGGTTCATCGCGAACCTCAACTACGTGATCGTCGCGGTGGTGGGCGGTCTGCGGGTCGCCTCGGGCACCATGACGCTCGGCGACGTGCAGGCGTTCATCCAGTACTCGCGCCAGTTCACGCAGCCCATCACGCAGATCGCGTCGATGATGAACCTCCTCCAGTCGGGTGTCGCGTCGGCCGAGCGGGTCTACGACCTGCTCGACGCGCAGGAGCAGACGCCGGACCCGTCGCCCGGCGCGACGGTGGACCCGGTGCGCGGCCGGGTCGCGTTCGAGGACGTCTCGTTCTCCTACAGCCCGGACACGCCGCTCATCGAGCACCTCGACCTCGTCGTGGAGCCCGGGCAGACGATCGCGATCGTCGGGCCGACGGGGGCGGGCAAGACGACGCTCGTCAACCTGCTCATGCGGTTCTACGACGTGGACTCGGGCCGCATCACGCTCGACGGCGTGGACACGCGCGACATGACGCGTGACGACCTGCGCTCCGACATCGGGATGGTGCTCCAGGACACGTGGCTCTTCAAGGGCACGATCGAGGAGAACCTGCGCTACGGGGTCCGCGACGGGCGCGAGGTGGGCGAGGAGGACTTCCTCGCCGCGACGCGCGCGACGTACGTCGACCCGTTCGTGCGCACCCTGCCGGACGGGTACGCGACCGTGATCGACGACGAGGGGTCGAGCGTGAGCGCGGGGGAGAAGCAGCTCCTGACGATCGCGCGCGCGTTCCTCGCGGACCCGGCGATCCTCGTGCTCGACGAGGCGACGAGCTCGGTGGACACCCGCACCGAGGTGCTCGTGCAGCAGGCGATGAACGCGCTGCGCGAGGGCCGGACGTCGTTCGTCATCGCGCACCGCCTGTCGACGATCCGCGACGCGGACACGATCCTCGTCATGGAGCACGGCTCGATCGTCGAGCAGGGGTCGCACGACGAGCTGCTCGCGGCCGGCGGCGCGTACGCCCGACTGTACGAGAGCCAGTTCGCGGCGCCGCTCGACGCCGAGGCGGAGGACCCGGAGGGCGTGGGCGCTCCCGCGGGCGGTCCCGCGGGACGCTGACACGCCGCGGCCCGCACCGCGCCCACCCCGAGGGGTGCGGCGAGGTGCGGGCCGCGTGCGTTCCGGCCGTCGCGCTTCAGGCGAGCGAGAGGAAGAGCTTCTCGAGCTTGGCCACGTCGAGCGTCGGGTCCTCGCCGTCCTCGGTCGGCTCGGTGAGGCACTGGCGCATGCCGGACGCGATGATCGCGAACCCGGCCCGGTCCAGGGCGCGCGAGACGGCGGAGAGCTGCGTGACGACGTCCTCGCAGTCCCGCCCTTCGTCGAGCATGCGCACGACGGCCGCGAGCTGGCCCTGGGCGCGCTTGAGCCGGTTGGCGACCTTGCTCATGTCGGTGGGGTCGAGCTCCACGGTCGTCCTCCTGCGTTCGTCGGTGTTCTTGTCGGTGCTCGTCGCGGCGCGCCTGGTCAGGCGCAGGTGCAGCGCTGCTCGGGCGGCACCTCGGCCATGACCTCGTCGGCGTGCATGCCGCAGCCGGTCCAGGTGGTCTTGCCGCAGGTGCGGCACAGGGCGGGACTGCACATGGTGGGTCTCCTCGGGTGTGGGGGTCGATCGGGGGTGCGAGGGTCGGGGTTCGGCGGGGCCGGGGGCGGCCCGTGCGTGGTGGCGCAGGATCAGCGTCGCACGGCTCCGCCCGCGGCCTGCCACGCGCCGAGCCCGCCGGACAGGCTCGTCGCGGCGTAGCCGAGCGAGCGGAGCTGGCGCGCCGCGGTGCGCGAGCGCATCCCCGACGCGCACACGACGACGACGGTCGCGCCGTCCTGCAGGCGCCGCGGCGCGGTCGACGGGACGTCGGCGAGCGGCACGTGCACGGCCTGGGGCGCGTGCCCGGCGCGCCACTCGTCGCGCTCGCGCACGTCGAGGAGCGTCGCGCCGTCGCGGACGAGCTGCACGGCGGTGGCGGCGTCGACGGTCGGGCGCACGCCGCCGTCGTCGGACGCGCGGGAGAACAGACGGCGGAGACGGTCGATCATGCGGGAACTCCTTCGAGGGTGCGCGCGGCGCGCGGCGTGGTGGTCAGGGTGAGCCAGCCGCCGGAGAGATTGCGCGCGTCGAGGCCGGCGGTGAGCAGGACACGGGTGGCGAGGTAGGACCGCACGCCGCTCGCGCAGTGCACGGCGACGGGGCGCCCCGCCGCGGCGGCGCGCACCTCGTCGAGCCGCTCGCGCAGCTCGGTGTGCGGCACGTTGAGGGCGCCGTCGAGGTAGCCGCCGGCGTGCTCGGCGCGCGACCGGACGTCGAGCACGAGCGACGTCGCGACGACCTCGTCGAGGTCGGCCGCGTGCCACTGCGGCATGGTGCCGTCGAGCACGTTCTGCGCGACGAACCCCAGCATGTTGACGACGTCCTTGGGGGCACCGTAGGGCGGGGCGTACGCGAGCTCGAGCTCCGCGAGGTCGTCGGCCGTGAGCCCGGCGCGCAGCGCGGTCGCGAGCACGTCGATGCGCTTGTCCACCCCCGCACGGCCCACGGCCTGCGCGCCGAGCAGGCGGCCGTCGGGCCCGAAGCTCGCCGTCACGTGGACCGGCTCGGCGCCGGGGAACCAGCCGGCGTGGTGGGCCGCGTGGACGCGCACCTGCTCGTGCACGACGTCGGCCGCCGCCAGGGTCGCGTGGCTCGGCCCGGTCACGGCGGCGGTGAGGCCGAACACGCGCACGATCGCCGTCCCGAGCACGGGCGCCTGCGGTGTCCTCCGGTGGCCCAGCATCGAGTCCGCGGCGCGCCGGCCCTGGCGGTTGGCCGGGCCGGCGAGCGGGACGGGGCCCGTCGCGCCGGTGACCGCGTGCACGACCTCGACGGCGTCGCCGACGGCCCACACGTGCGGGTCGGACGTGCGCTGGTCGGCGTCGACGCGGATCGCGCCCCGCTCGCCGAGCGCGAGCCCGGCCGCCGCCGCGAGGTCGCTCGCGGGCCGCACCCCGACGCTCACGAGCACCACGTCGGCGTCGAGGGCGGTGCCGTCCGTGAGCTCGAGCGCGACGGCGTGGTCCGCGCCCTCGGGCTGCGGCACGACGGCGCTCGCGGAGGTCCCGAGGTGGAGCCCGACGCCGTGGTCGCGGAGCTCGTCCGCGAGCAGCGGCGCGAGGTCGGGCTCCAGCGGCGGCAGCACCTGGTCGGCGCGCTCGACGACGTCGACCGTGAGTCCACGGCCGACGAGCGCCTCCACGGCCTCGAGCCCGATGAAGCCTGCGCCGACGACGACGGCCCGCAGCGGGGCCGTGCGACCCGCGGCGACCTCCGCCTCGAGCTGCGCGAGCCGGGCCGACAGGGCGTCGAGGTCCGACATGGTCCGCAGCGTGTGCACGGCCGGGTGGTCGAGGCCCGCGACGGGCGGGAGGACGGTGGTCGCGCCGGGCGCGAGGAGGAGCGCGTCGTAGCCGAGCTCGTACGCGCCGTCCTCGGCGGCGACGGTGACCGTGCGCGCCGCGCGGTCGATCGCGGTGACGCGGTGACGCGTCCGCACGTCGAGGTCGAGGCTCGCGCGGAGCGAGGCGGGCGTGTGCAGCAGCAGGGCGTCGCGCTCCGCGATCTCGCCCGCCACCTGGTACGGCAGGCCGCAGCCCGCGAACGAGACGTGGTCGGACTGCTCGAGCACGATGATCGACGCGCGCTCGTCGAGGCGGCGGGCGCGCGCGGCGGCGCTCATGCCGCCCGCGACGCCGCCGACGACGACGATGCGGCGGGCGCCGTCGGGGTCGGACGGGTGGGTCGTCGAGCCGGGGGTCGAGGGGATCATGCTCCGACGATACCCCGGGGGGTATCCCTCACGGCAAATGGACGGGCTGAGAGGTCGGTCACCGGACGCGCCGGGCAGTGGCGCGCGCCGCTCACAGCCGACGGACAGCCGTGGCATCCCCACAGCACACGCCTGCTCCGTAGACACGGCCCATGAGCACCCCCACCTCGCACCTCGCCTCGTCAGCCTCGTCCGCGCCGCCCGCGTCCCGACGCCGACGACGGTGGCGTGCCGCGCTCGTCACCGCCCTCGCGGTGCTGCTCCCGCTGGGTGGCGCCACGGCGTGGGCGCTGGACCGGTTCGTCGTCGAGCACGTCGAGAGCGACGACGTGTCGGCGTACGAAGCCTCGCAGGGCCTCGACGCGGGCGGGGCATCGGGCCAGGGGGCGACCGCGGACGACGGCGCGGGCGCCTCGACCGGCACCTCGGCGGCCACCTCCGCGGGCACCGGGACGGTCGACGGCGACACGTACACGTCCGACGCCACGAGCATCACGGTCTCCCGGGTGACCACCGGGTCGGGGGGGCGACACCCTGACGTACTACGTGGCGGACGTCGTGCTCTCCGACATGACGGACCTGCGCTCCGCGTTCGCGTAGGACGCGTTCGGCACGAACATCACGGAGACGACGTCGGACATCGCCGCCGACAACGGCGCCGTCCTCGCGGTCAACGGCGACTACTACGGGTTCCGTGACACCGGCATCGGCATCCGCAACGGCGTCGTGTACCGGGACGAGGGTGCGCGCGAGGGCCTCGCGCTCTACCGCGACGGCCACGTCGAGGTCTACGACGAGACGAGGACGGACGCGCAGAGCCTCGTCGACGCCGGGGTGTGGAGCACGCTGTCGTTCGGGCCCGCGCTCGTCGAGGACGGCGAGATCGTGGCCGGGATCGACGACGTCGAGGTCGACACGAACGTCGGGAACCACTCGATCCAGGGCGAGCAGCCGCGCACGGCGATCGGGGTCGTCGACGAGAACCACCTCCTCCTCGTCGTCGTGGACGGCCGTCAGGAGGGCTACTCGCGCGGCGCGACGACGACCGAGCTCGCCGAGATCCTGCAGGACCTCGGCGCGACGACCGCCTACAACATCGACGGCGGCGGGTCCTCGACCCTCTGGTTCGACGGCGAGGTCGTCAACAGCCCGTCACAGGGCCGTGAGCGTGGCACGTCCGACGTCCTCTACGTCGCGGACGGTGCCTGATGACCGGCGCGACCACGCGCGAGCAGCCCGCGGACCCGGCGACGAGCGTCGCGCGGACCGCCGTCGTGGTGCCCGCGTACCAGCCCGACGCGCGGCTCGTCGCGCTCGTCGACGCGCTGCGGGCGGCCGTCCCCGAGTCCCCGGTCGTGGTGGTCGACGACGGCAGCGACCGGCGGTGCGGGGGAGTGTTCCGCGCGGTGCGGGCGCTGGGCGCCGTGGTGCTCACCGTTCCGGTGAACCGTGGGAAGGGCCACGCGCTGCGGACCGGGATCCGGTGGGTGCACGACCGGCTGCCCGGCCACGGCGTGGTGTGCGCCGACGCGGACGGGCAGCACACCGTGGTCGACGTGCTGCGGGTCGCCGCGCGCTCGCAGGCCGAGCCCGAGGCCGTCGTGCTCGGCGCGCGGCGCTTCGCGGGCGACGTGCCGGTGCGCAGCCGCGTGGGCAACGCCGCGACCCGCTGGGCGTTCGCGGCGACGACCGGCACGCGTGTCCGGGACACCCAGACCGGGCTGCGCGCCTACGGGCCGGGCCTGCTCGGCGATCTCCTCGCCGTGCGCGGGGACCGGTACGAGTACGAGCTGCGCGCGCTCCTCGAGGCGACCCGCGCGGGCCGCCGGATCGTCGAGGTGGACGTCGCGACGGTGTACCTCGACGACAACGCGTCCTCGCACTTCCGGCCCGTCGCCGACTCGTTGCGCGTGTGGGCGCCGCTGCTGCGGTTCGCGGCGTCGTCGCTCGGTTCGGCCGCGGTCGACGTCGTCGCGCTGCTCGCGCTGCACGCGCTCACCGGGTCGCTCCTCGCGGCCGTGGTGGGCGCGCGTCTGCTCAGCGCGGGCGTGAACTTCGCCGTGAACCGCCGCCTGGTCTTCCCGGGCGGGCGCGATCTCCCGCTGCGCGTCGCGGCGGCCCGGTACGTGGCGCTCGCGGCCGTGCTGCTCGCGGCGGGCTACGGGCTGCTCGCGCTGCTGACCGGGATCGGCCTGCCGCTCCTGGCGGCCAAGGTCGGCACCGACGTCGTGCTCGTCGCGACGAGCTACGAGGCGCAGCGGCGCGTGGTGTTCGCGCCTCTCAGTGCTGACCGTCGTGCCGCTCGACGAGGGCGGGCACGTGGTCGCGCGCCGTCCAGCGCCGGCCGACCCACTTGATCACCTCGACGAGCAGGAAGACGACGAGCGCGAGCCCGAGCGTCTTGCCCCACTCCGCGAGCGCGATGGGCGCCGAGTCGA
This sequence comes from Cellulosimicrobium composti, assembly GCF_010287905.1. Taxonomy (NCBI): domain Bacteria; kingdom Bacillati; phylum Actinomycetota; class Actinomycetes; order Micrococcales; family Promicromonosporaceae; genus Cellulosimicrobium; species Cellulosimicrobium composti. The sequence goes on along the minus strand of NZ_JAAFAN010000004.1, from coordinate 39,374 downwards.
ACCACGAGTGCATGAACGGTGCGTAGACGAAGACGGCCTGCAGCGCGAGCAGCGTCGCCGCCGAGACCCAGACCACCCGGTTGCCGCGCAGCACGTCGAGCGTGAGGCTCGGCCGGTCGAGGAACCGGCAGTTGAAGAGGTACGCGAGCTGGCCGAGCGCGAGCATCGTCACCGCCGTGGTCTGCGCCTCGGCGAGCGGGACGCCCTGGGCGCGCTCGACGTAGAACAGCAGGATCGTCGCGCCGCCGATGAGGAGCGAGACGAGCAGGATGCGCCGCACGTACGCGCCGTCGAGGATCGACGCCTTCGGGTCGCGCGGGGCCCGGCGCATGACGTCGGGCTCCGCCTTCTCGTACGCGAGCGCGAGCGACAGCGTGACCGCCGTGATCATGTTGATCCACAGGACCTGGACCGGCTGGAGCGGCAGGGTGAGGCCGAACAGGACCGCGACGAGGATGACGAGCGACTGCGCGCCGTTGGTCGGGAGCAGGAAGAGGACGGACTTGCGGATGTTGTCGTAGATCCGCCGCCCCTCCTTCACGGCCCGCTCGATGGTCGCGAAGTTGTCGTCCGCGAGCACGACCTCGGCGGCCTCCTTGGTCGCCTCGGTGCCCTTGATGCCCATCGCGACGCCGACGTCCGCCTGGGTGAGCGCGGGGGCGTCGTTGACGCCGTCGCCCGTCATCGCGACGACCTCGCCGTGCGACTGCAGCGCGGAGACGATCCGGATCTTGTGCTCGGGGCTCGTGCGCGCGTACACGTCGACGTCGCGCACGACCTGGCGCAGCCGCTCGGTGCTCATCTCCTCGAGCTCGGGTCCGGTGAGCACGGCCGGCGCGGACGAGCCGTCGGGGGCGTCGACGATGCCCATCTCGCGGCCGATCGCGAGCGCGGTGCCCGCGTGGTCGCCGGTGATCATCTTCACGCGGATGCCCGCGTCGCGGCACTCGGCGATGGCCTCGACCGCCTCGGGCCGTGGCGGGTCCACGATGCCCACGAGCCCGCACAGCTCCAGGCCGTCCGCGACGTCGGCGACGTCGAGGCTCGTCGTGCCGTCCGCGGCCGGGCGTCGCGCGGCGGCGAGCACGCGCAGGCCCTGCCCGCCGAGCGCGTCGATCTGCGCGTCCCAGGACCCGCGGTCGAGCGGCTCGCTGCCGCCGTCCGGGCCGAGCTGGGTCGTGCAGCGGTCGAGCACGCGGTCGGGCGCGCCCTTGACGTGCACGTGCAGGCCGCCGTCGGGGTCCGCGTCGAGCGTCGCCATGAACTTGTTCTCCGACTCGAACGGCACGACGGCGACGCGGCGCCACCCCGTGGGGTCGACGCTGGCCTTCATGCCGAGCGTGCGCAGCGCGCCCTCGGTCGGCTCGCCGACGAGCCGCCAGCCGTCGGCGTCCGACGCGTCGGGGACGATGCGCGCGTCGTTGCACAGCATCATGACCGTGGCGAGGGCCGCGAGGTCGCGGTGGTCGGGGAGGTCGGCGTGCCGCCCGCCGTCGGCGAGCGTGACGTCGCCGACGGGCGCGTACCCCGCGCCGGCGACGGCGAACGCGCGCGCGGCCGTGCGGACCGTGCGCGCCGTCATCTCGTTCTTGGTGAGCGTGCCGGTCTTGTCCGAGCAGATCGTCGTGACCGACCCGAGCGTCTCGACCGCGGGCAGCTTGCGCGTGATCGCGCGACGGCGCGCCATCTGCTGCACGCCGAGTGCGAGCGTGATGGTGACGAGCGCGGGCAGGCCCTCCGGGACGGCCGCGACCGCGAACCCGATCGACGCCGACACGAGGTCCGGCACGGAGAAGTCGTGGACGACGCGCCCGATGACGACCATGACGACGGCCATCGCGAGGATGAGCACCGCGAGCAGCTTGCCGAACCGGTCGAGCTGACGCGTGAGCGGCGTCGCGAGGCTGCGGACCTCGGAGATCATCGTCTGGATGCGCCCGATCTCGGTCGCGGTCCCCGTCGCGGTGACGACGCCGACGCCCTGCCCCGCGGCGACGAGCGTGCTCGAGAAGAGCATGCTCGACCGGTCGCCCACGCCCGCGTCGGCCCCCACCGCGTCGACCGACTTCGCGGCCGCGACGGACTCGCCCGTGAGCGCCGACTCCTCGACGCGCAGGTTCGTCGCCTGGAGCAGCCGCACGTCCGCGGGGACGCGGTCGCCCGACCGCACCCGCACCACGTCGCCCGGCACGACGTCGTCCGCGTCCACGCGCGCCCACGCGCCGTCGCGCCGCACCTCCGCGTGGACCGAGAGCATGTTCCGGATGCCCTCCAGCGCGCTCTCCGCGCGCCCCTCCTGGACGAACCCGATCGCCGCGTTGATCACGGCGACCGCGAGGATGACGGTGAAGTCGACCCAGTCGCCGAGGATCGCCTTGAGCACCGCCGAGACGAGCAGGATGTAGATGAGGACGTCGTCGAAGTGGACGAGGACCCGCTTCCACAGGGGGTCGCGCTGCGGCGGCGGCAGCCGGTTGGGTCCCACCTCCGCGAGCCGCGTCGCGGCGTCGGCGCCCGAGAGCCCGCCCGCTTCCGAGCCGAGCGCGGCCAGGACGTCGTCGGGCGGAACGGACCAGGGAGCCCCGACCGCGGCGTCGACGACGGCCGGGTCGGAGGTCGGCGCGGGTTCCATGGCACCATTCGACTCCCGTTCCCCCGATCGCGCGAGGGCCGAACGTCCGTCGCGTCCGTGACCGCCGCCGCACGCCTCCCTATCGGTAGCAGCGCCGCGCGGCGTGCCGTGCGACGCCGACGTCGGAGGTGGAGCGATGACTCACGCGGGCGCGGCGGGCCGGACCGTTCTCGAGCTGCGGATCCACGGCGTGGCGAACACGCCGCCGTACGGCATGCTCGACCTCCCGCCCGGCGAGGTCGAGCAGTGCGACGGCGACGGGCTGGGCAGCTTCTGGGTGGCGACGGCGGACGCCGACGCGCGGGACCGAGTCCCGGGCACGCCCGGGGCGCCGGTCGCGCCCGGCGACCTCCACGCGGTCCGCGCCGACGTGCGGCGCGAGGCGTACTCGTGGGGCGCGATGGCGCGCTACGGCGCTCTCCCGCTCGCGGGCGTCGTCGGCGCCGTCCTGCGCGGGCTGACGCGCGCGCTGTGGGCGCTCAACGTCCCGTTCGGGCTCGCGAACGTCGCGTACTGGTCGCGCCGCGTCCCCGGCGCCGAGGACGGCGCCGTGCACGCGGCACCCGTCCGAACGACGGGGGAGAGCGTGCCGCACGCCCGCCCGGAGCCCACGGCCGCCGCGGTGCGGGTCTTCGGTCTCGCGCTCACCCTCCTGCTCACCGCGGCCGTCACGACGGTGGCCGTCGTCATGGTCGGCGCGCGGTGCATGCGCCCCGGCGCCGAGGGGACGGAGACCGTCCAGGTCTGCGCACGCGTGCCGTCCGCGCTCGACGGGCTCGCGCGCACGGCCCCGGGGGCCCGCGCCGTCGTGCTCTCGCTCGTCCCGGTCGCCGTCGTCGTCGGTCTCGTCCTCCTCGCACGCGCCGGGCAGGTCCGGTTCGACGAGCGCGTGTCCGTCGCCCGCGCGGGCCAGCGCAGCGGAGGGTCCGCCACCGGGCCGCTGCTGTACCGCGCGGGGTTCTGGAGCCGGCGGGTCGCCGGGCCGTCGGCGCTCCTCGCCCACCTCGCGGGCGCGGTCGCGCTCGTCGCCGTCCTCCTCGCCTGGACGAGCGACCGCAGCGCCGTCGGGACGGCTGTCGTCGCGGCCGGGCTCGTCGTGCTCGGGCTCGCCGGCGTCGTCGTCGCGACGCGCAACGACGACGACGGCATCCAGGTGACGCCGCCGCGCTGGAAGGGTGCGCTCGCCGTCGCGACGCTCGCCCTCGCCGCCGTCGTCTGGGGGATCGCGGCGTGGGCCGGCACGCGGCGCGACGGCACGGACCCCGGGGCGTACGTGGGCGTCGACGTGGCGCCGACCGTCCTCGGCGCGCTCCTCACCGGGATCGCCGCGGCGGGCCTCCTGTGGCGCCCGCGCACCCCCGTGGGCCCGCGCCGCGCACGGCTGCGCGTCGTCCTGTGGTCGGCCGTGCCCGTGGTCGTCACGGGGTGCCTCGGCGTCGTGGCCGTCGCGCGCCGCGCGACGCCCGACGGCGCCGTCGCCAGCTACGGGGAGGCGACGACCCGGACCCTGGTCCTCGTGTCCGTCGCGGTGCTCGCGGCGCCCCTGGTCGGCGCGCTCGCGCGGGCAGGCCGACCGGTGCGCTCGCAGGGCGCGGACCGCTGGGTCGGGTGGCACGGCACGGGGCCGGGCGTCCTGCTGCTCGTGGCGACCGCGGCCGCGGCCGTGCTGACGAGCCTGCTCGTGCTCGGCGTCCAGGTGTACCTCACCGGCGGTCGCGACACGCGGCCCGACGCCGAGGGCGCCCTCCTCGTGGACATCGTCCGGACCGTCCCCGGGTACGAGGACCTGCCCGTCCCCTCGGCGTACACGGAGTTCGGCGTCGGTGCCGTCGTGCTCGGCCTGACGGCCCTCGTCGGGCTCGCCGTCCTCGCGGCCCCCGCGCTGCACGACCTCGTGCGGTCCTCGACGCAGTGGCTGCCGCGCGCGGTCGGCACGACGTCGGACACCCAGGGCGCCACCGCGTGGGCCGCGGCGGTGCTCGCGGAGGAGGAGCGCTCGCGGACCGCCGGGACCGAGCAGGCCGTCGCGGACATGCCGCTAGCCGCGCGCCGCGCCGTGCGGACCCGCCAGCTCGCGGCCGTGACGCACCGCGCCGAGATCGCCGTGGGCGTGCTCGCGCTCGCGTCCTGGGCGACGCTCGTCGTGACGGTGCTGCTGGGGCGCCCGGGGGAGTCGGTCGCCGGCGTGTGGGTGCTGAGCGGGACGTGGCTCACCGACCTGTCCGTCCCGCTCGTCGGGGCGCTCGCAGCGGCGGTCGTCGCGAGCTTCGTCGCGGCCGGGTCCGACGGCTTCGCCCGGCCCTGGGGCCTGCTGTGGGACCTCATGTGCTTCCTCCCGCGCAGCGCGCACCCCTTCGGCCCGCCCTGCTACGCCGAGCGGACCGTCCCCGAGGTCGCGGCGCGCGTCGAGTCGTGGCTCTGCGCCGCCGACCTCCCGGCTCCCGAGCGCGCCGCGGCCGCGAAGGACCGCCGCGTCGTGCTCTCGGCGCACTCGCTCGGTGCCGTCATCGCGACGGCCGTCGTGCTCGGGCGCTCCGGCAACCCTGTCCTGCCCGACGGCACGCGCGAGCCCGCGCCCCGGGCCGACGGCGACGGGCACCTCGGTCTCGTCACCTACGGCGTCCAGCTGCGCGCGTACTTCGGGCGGTTCTTCCCCTCGCTGCTCGGGCCGCACGTGCTCGGCACGCCGCCGTGCGACGCCCCCCGGTGGCGCGGGGACCCGTGGGTGCGGCAGACGACGAACGCGCGCTCGCTCCTGCGGGCCGCGCTGCTCGACGTGGCGCCCGCGGAGCGCCGGGGGAGCGCCGCCGAGCGCGAGGTCGCCGCGCACGAGGCGCAGCGGGCACGGGTCCGCGACGCGCGCGCCGCGTGGCGGGTCGCCGTGGCGGCCGAGGAGGCCGTGACCGGCGACGACGCGCACCTCGCGGTGCGGCGTGACGAGACCGCCGCCGCGCGCGAGGCGCTGGACGACGAGCGCCGGGTCCTCGCCGGGTTCGAGAGCGCGATCGGCGAGCCCACGACCGCCCCCGCCCGGCCACGAGGCGGCCTGCTCCGCCGAGGCCACCTACCAGGTCGAGCGCGGCATCGCCCCGCGGACCGCGACGCGGTGGCGCCGGGCGGCCGACGCCGCGTGGGTCGACGCGGTGCGCGGCCCGGGCAGCGCGGCCGTCGACCCGGCATCGCCCACGCTCGTCCGCCTCCTGCGCGCCCCCGGCACGGAGCCGTCCTGGGTCAACCTCTGGCGCCGGACCGACTACCTCGGGTTCCCCGTCGTGTCGTACACCGCGAACCCCGTCGACCGCGGCGCCGACGAGGTCGACCGCGGCGCCTACCTGTTCACCGTCGCGACCCACAGCGCGTACGTCCGCGCGTGGGCCTACCACGAGGCGCTCGACACCGTCCTCGACCGGCTGGGCGTCCCGGTTCCCCACGTCGCGCCCGCCCCGACCTCCGCGCCACCCCCCTCTCCGCCGCAGGGGGCCGTCCCCGTCGGCTGATCGGGGACAATGGGCGCCGTGATCCCCGAGAGCCTGCGCGTCGTCCACGTCACCGACCCCGCCGACGAGCGCCTCGCGGACTACACCCGTCTGACCGACGTCGCGCTGCGCGCCAAGCACGAGCCGGCCAAGGGGCTCTACATCGCGGAGAGCTCGACCGTCATCCGCCGCGCGCTCGCCGCGGGGCACCGGCCCCGGTCATTCCTCATGGCCGAGCGCTGGCTCGACGACCTCGCCGACGAGATCGCCGCGCTCCCCGTCGACGACGCGCCCGGCGGCACGGGCGAGCCCGTCCCCGTGTACGTCGGCGCACCCGACGTGCTCCAGGCGATCACCGGGTTCCACCTGCACCGCGGGGCGCTCGCGGCGATGCACCGCCCGCCGCTCGCGCCCGTGCACGACCTGCTCGCCGCGGCCCGCGGCGGCACGGGCGCGCGCCGCGTCGCCGTGCTGGAGGACATCGTCGACCACACGAACGTCGGGGCGATCTTCCGCTCGGCCGCGGCGCTGGGCGTCGACGCGGTGCTCGTCTCGCCGCGCTGCGCCGACCCGCTGTACCGGCGCTCGGTGCGGGTGAGCATGGGCACCGTGTTCCAGGTGCCGTGGACGCGGTTCGAGACGTGGCCCGGCGGTCTCGACGTGCTGCGCGAGGAGGGCTTCACGGTCGCGGCGCTCGCGCTCGCCGACGACGCGGTGAGCCTCGACGACGTCGTCGCGGACCCGCCGCGGCGGCTCGCGCTCGTCCTCGGCACGGAGGGCGACGGGCTGTCGCGCGGCGCGATCGAGGCCGCGGACGAGGTCGTGACGATCCCGATGGCCGGGGGAGTGGACTCGCTCAACGTCGCCGCGGCGTCGGCCGTCGCGTTCTGGGCGACGCGCAAGTGCTTTAATGGGCAGCCATGAGCCATGACGAGGTCGCCTTCGCCGTCTCTTCAAGTATGGTCCGTCGACTGGAGAACCTGAGAGAGTTTGAGCGGCCCTCTGATGTAGCGCAGCGCAACGCCCTACTCGTGGTTCAGACGAGCACAGCTTCAACGGTGCATCCAACACCTCCATACACGCTCGAGGCGACGACTGAGAACATCCAGAACATCTCCGGGCTACCCAGGGCGGCTCCCACGGTGGGCACCCACATTGCGCTCGGTCTGATCGTTGAGGATCCGCACGACGCGGCGATTGTGCAAATAGCCGAGGCTCCGCGGCTCTTGATTGTGCGCGTGACCACGCATCCAATCGACCTCGCGTGGCCAGAAACCCTGCCTCGCTATGATCACGAGTCGCTGCGCAACTTGGCAATTAAGACCATACGAGCGCACGACCAACAAGATTCGCAGAACCGTTGGTCACGCGCCATCGGTGACGAAATCTCACAACTAACCCGACGCGCTATATCGGAGCAACGTCGCCTTTTGTACGCAGAGCTTAGGCGAGGGAGTTCGAATTCTGGAGAACTCGTCGGTCTTTCGGCCTCGGTTCAAAGCACACGCGAGTACTTGTCGCACATAGTGGTATTGGCTCACTCGTATGAACTCGACGCGGATTCAGAATCTTCGATGGCGAGCGCTCTCGCAGATATCGAAACCGTAGCCCAAGGTATCGCCAATGACAATGTCGTCCGCCTGCAGCGCCAACTTGCGAACCAGGGTGAAAGTTTGCTTGCGCTGCAGCGAGCAATAGAAGCGCAGAATAAGCAGATCGCAAGCGACGCGTCACAAGAGGCCAAGCGCGACCGGAGGCTAGCACGTCTTGTCGCGGCGCTGGCGTTTCCCGCCCTCTTCGTGGGCTTCCTAGGCATGAACATCCTGCCCGCCTGGCTGAACTCCTACAAACTGCTAGGTCTGCATCCAGCGGTGGCGGCCTTGGTCATGCTATTTGTACTGGCCGCTGCGGGATACGGGCTCGTGGCGCTACTCGACCGACCTGAGAGGAGCCAATGATGCTAAATGGCGCCGTTGCCTTTGAGGAGTTCGTGGCCCTGCTGCCCCTTCCGAATGCGGAGCTCCAACAGAGCGTTGGGCTCTTACCCGAACCAGTAGTTCAGGCCTCCAGCGTATTCGTGCCTCCACTACTGCATCGCGTGGTCGATGAGGGCGGGTCAGAGAAGCCTGCGATCCTTCTGGTCTCCGCGGCCGCTGCGGTCGGAAAGACCATGCTCTCAAAGGAGCTTAACAGGAAAACTCGTAACCCGAGATGGGACTTGGGGCAGTTTACCCTCGGCTCAAGTTTCTTCGTAGGTCAGATTACTGAAGTCTTTGGCGCTGAGAATTACGCCTCAGTATCTCACGCGCTGAGCATGGGCGAGATTTGCCTCGTTCTCGATGCGGCGGACGAGGCGCTTGTCCGTAGCGGCGCCAGCGGCTATAGGGATGCCCTTAGCAACCTAGTGCGAGTGATCGGGAAGCATGAGCGGGATCGCCCCGCGGTCGTGATCCTCGGCCGTGAAGACACGATTCAGGAGACTAGGGCGACCCTCGTCGATCTCGGCGCGGCAGTTAGCAGATGGCGCGTAGATTTCTTCGATGAAGACCACGCGAAGGAGTTCGTCAAGCAAAAAGCGCTCGCGTATGGCAAGAAGCCACTTCCGGAACTTGACGAGTTTCTCGGCAGCTTCTTCGAGCAAGTTCGTGCTGCTTTGGGTCACGATGAGGATGAGTCGAGGTCCTTTACGGGCTATGCTCCCGTGTTGGACGCGTTGGCGTTGTTCTACGCCAGCGAAGATAACCCGCTCCGTGCCTTGCGTTCTTTTGAGGGCCAGGACAGGGTAGAACGTGTTTGGCGCTTCTTGTATGACGTGATTGAGCAAATCTGTGATCGCGAGTCGCTCAAATTTTCGCGTTCATTCGGCGCCGACGATCCTGCGAAGGCCGAGTTTGGAAAGGTTGTATACAGTTCAACGCTTCAGGTGCAGTTCTTGCTGAGCGATTCGCCGGGGAACGTACCATTCGAATTCCCAGTGGATGCGAAGGCCGAGTGGCTGGATAGTCTCGAAGGCCAGCTTCTTGATCAGTTCAGGGAGCACCCCTTCCTGCGCCCTGGTGCTGCTGACGAGTATCGCAATCCACTGTCTGGGTATTCTAACGTGGCGTTCCGCGATTTCGCTCTGGCGTTTGCGCTCCAAATTGAGGATGAGTCGCTTGGTTCGGCGATGAACTATTGGGCGGCACCGGAGGTTACGCCATCAGTGATGTTTAGCCGGTTCGCCGCTGTAACGGCGGGTGCAGACGCGCGACATATTCCCTCAATCTGCCTGTCTGCCCTCCTAGAGTCTCACGCTAGCGGGTCGGAAATCGCACCATTGGCTTTTCTAGAGATTAGGGAAGCTAGCGACTTCACCGGATTTGAAATAGAGTTGTTTGATTCTGGTTCCAGGATAGGTGGCTTGCTTCGCGCGGAGGCGGAGGCGCGCCTGGAGATCGGTCGCGGGTTGTCCAATGCAACTCTGGATCTGCCAAGTTCGACGATTGTCTTCGGCCTCGGTTTCCAGGACTTTGTCGTTGGGCCCGACGTCCGGATCGCGTCGTCCGTATTGGACGTCCAGGTGGCGGAGTTGCGGGTGCGTTCTAGGCAGGGAGTCCCCGTCATCATAGAAACGGGTCGCGTGCAAGGGATTCTACAGCGGATCGTTCCTCCTTCGAAGGATGTGCTTTCCGTTGCCGTTTCGCCAGCGCCCTTTCCGTGGCAGCAGTTCGCCGTTTCGTTCGCGAATCTGCCAGGTGAGGGTCGCGTTATTCATGCCGGTTTGACGATGCGGCGACTTCTGAGCTGGTTCGCTAGGCAATCGCGTGGTCCTGGTGGCTTGAACTACCCCGTTGATGCGATGGACTCAGTGCTACGTAAGGGCAGGGCCCCAAGGGAAGCGTTCGAGTTTCTCCAGGAACGACGACACCTCGTCGAGCAGGGTCACTCATACGTTCTCGAGCTGCCGGTCTCAGGCCGTTCAGTGATGCAGTTGGACTTTACTGATGACGCTCTAGTCAAATGGTTGGAGGAGTTTGCGGCGTGGACGTCGGGGAGACCACGCTAGACGCGCATTTCCTGACACTGCGGTCGTTCCCATAGGTATCGCACGGGTTTCCCTAAACGGGCAGCGGCAACAATTGGGTGAGTCGGAACGCCGGCCTTGTGTCGGTACTTCGTACGAGAAGAGGTCGCGTGCCGGTCCAGGTCTCCCCGTCCCTGACTCCCTCCCCGTCTCCCGCAGGCGCCGCGGCGCACGCCGTCGCCGAGGAGCAGCACCACCTCGACGCCGCCCTCGCGCGCCGCGCCGAGCTGCTCGCCTCGGCGCACCGACCTCGATCGCGCGGCGAGCGGGCTCGTCTTCGGGCGGCTCGACACCGTGGGCGGCGAGACGCGCCACGTCGGACGCGTGGGGATCCCCGCGGCCGACGACGACGCCGACCCGCTCGTGCTCGACTGGCGCGCCGAGGGCGCGCGCGCCTTCTACACCGCCACCGCGCGCGAGCCGCAGGGGCTCGCGCGGCGCCGGCACGTGCGGATTGCCGGCGACCGGGTGACCGGCGTCGACGACGAGCCGCTCGACGACGCCGCGGCCCGGGCGCAGGGCGAGGACGGGCTCGTCGGCGAGGGCGCGTTGCTCGCGGCCCTGTCCGAGCGGCGCACGGGCCGCATGGGCACGGCGGTCGCGACGCTCCAGGCGGAGCAGGACGCGATCGTGCGCGCCCCGGCGGACCGGACGCTCGTCGTGCAGGGCGGCCCGGGCACGGGCAAGACGGTCGTCGCCCTGCACCGCGTCGCGTACCTGCTGTTCACGCACCCGCACCTCGCGGAACGGGGCGTGCTCCTGCTCGGGCCGTCGCCGCGCTTCCTCGAGTACGTCGCCCAGGTGCTGTCCGCGCTCGGGGAGACCGCGGTCGTCTCCGCGACGTGCGACACGCTCGTGCCCGGCGTCGCGCCCGAGCGGGGCGAGGCGCGGGACGTCGCCGAGATCAAGGGCCGCGCGCTGTGGCAGGACGCGGTCACCCGGTACGCGGACTCCCTCGTGCCGGACGCGCGGGCGCTCACCGTCCGGCTCGACGGCGAGCCCCTGACGCTCCGCGCGGCCCGGGTGGCCCAGGTGCTGCGCGCGGCGCGCGCGGGCGGGCGCAGCGTGCTCGCCGCGCGGCGCCGGGCCGTGGACCTCGTGCTCGACGCGCTCGTCGACGAGGCCGCCGCGCGGCACGCGGAGATGCTCGACCGCGTCGAGGAGGGTTTCGAGGACGTGCTCGGGACGGTCGACGCCCGGCTCGCCGCCGCGGACGACCGGGCGCCGACCACGGGCGCGCGGGGCGGCGACGTCGACGGCGAGCTCACCGACGACGACCTCGACCGGATGCGCGACGACCTCGCGCACGACCCGGCGGTCGCGGCCGTGCTCGACGCGTGGTGGCCCGTCGTCGACGCCCGGACCGCGCTCGCCGACCTCCTGCGCGACGCGGCGCTGCTCGCGCGCCACGCGCCCGGCCTGTCGCCCGCCGAGGCCCGCCGGGTCGTGGCCGAGCCGGCCGCGCTCGCGCCGAGCGACGTCCCGCTGCTCGACGCGCTCGCGGACGCGCTCGGCACACCCGACGCGCCGGCGGAGCAGGGCGAGTTCCTCGCGGACCGTGCGGCCTCGCGCCGCGACTGGGTGTACGGGCACGTCGTGGTCGACGAGGCGCAGGAGCTCTCGCCCATGCAGTGGCACATGGTGCTGCGCCGCTGCCCGACGCGGTCGGTGACGGCCGTGGGGGACGTCGACCAGACCGAGGCGCCGCACCGCCACACCGACTGGGCCGACGCCGTCGGGCCGGTCCTCGGCGAGCGCTGGCACCGCGCGGACCTGACGATCTGCTACCGCACGCCGCGCGAGGTCATGGCGCTCGTCGGGCCCGTGCTGCGCGCGGCGGGCAGCCGGAACGAGCCGCCGCGCGCGGCACGGGACGCGGGGGTCGAGCCGCGGGACGTCGTCGTGCCGGGGTCCGCGCCGGACCTGGCCGGGCGTCTCGGCACGGCGGTCGCCGCCGAGGTCGCGCGGCTCGCGGCGCGGTACGAGGGCGGCACCGTCGGGGTCGTCGCCCCGGCCCGGCGGCTCGCGGCCCTGCGCGCCGTCGCCGGGGACGTGCCGGTCCTCGGCGCGACGGAGGCGAAGGGTCTCGAGTGGGACGCGGTGGTCGTCGTGGACCCCGACGGGATCGCGGCCGAGCCGCGCGGCTGGAACGGGCTGTACGTCGCGATGACGCGGTGCACGCAGGAGCTCGTGCGCGTGGTTGTGGACGCGGCGCCCGCCGCGGGCTGAGGCGGTCGTCAGCCATGGGGGGTCGGCCGGGCGATCCGGTCGACCTCCCGCACGACGACGTCGACGAGGGTCGGGTCCCCGAGCGGCAGGAAGTGACCCGCGAGCGGCAGCTCGACGTTCCGTCCGCCCTCGAGGCGGCCCGTCTCGGGGATGTGGGGGTCGAACCGCGGGAAGACCGCGGTGATGCGCGCGTCCACGCTGCGCTCCGCGGCGAGGGCGAGCAGCGCGGCGTCGCGCGGCGAGAACGCGCGCAGCGTGCGACCGAGCAGGTAGCGCGCGTACCGGGACCCGCGGAACGGCGTCGCGACCGCCACCATCCCGACCACGCGCGAGCCGGCGGGGGACAGCATGACGCGCTTGCCCACGAGCCCGCCCTTGCTGTGGGCGACGAGCACGACGCCCTGGAGGTCGGCCGCGTCGAGGAAGGCCGCCGTGCGGTCCGCGGCGTCGGCGACGGGACGCCGGTTGTACCCGAGGCCGGGCACCGCGTGCACCGGGTGGCCGGCCCGCGCGAGCCCCGTGGCCACCGGGCCGAGCAGGCGCCACGTCTCGTAGACGCCGGGCAGCAGGACGACGGGAGCGCCGCCGCCCGGGCCGGTCGGCACGGGGCGGCGCGCCGCGAGCACGCCCACGACCTGGCGCGCCGCGACGTACGCGTAGTCGGCCGCGCGCTCCCGGAGCCGCAGCGCGCCGCGGGTCCGCGGCGCCCTCACACCACGCCCCCGGCGTCGAGCACGGCCGCGACGATCCCGTCCGGGTCGGCGTCCATCGCGTGGTGGCGCCCGCGCGTCTCGCGCCACGTGCCGCGCGGTGCCGCGGCCGCGAGCTCGCGGACCCACGCGCGCGGTGCGATCGGGTCGTGCGCGCCCCGCAGCACGACGACGCGGCCCGGCACGCGCGGCAGGACGTCCTCGACCCGGTGCCGGAGCATCTGCCGGACCTGGCGCGCGTAGTGCGGCAGCGAGCAGCGCAGCACGTAGTCGACGGCGAGCGTCGCGAGCGCGCGCGGCCGCTCGCCGACCGCGTCGCGCGCGAGCCGCAGGGCCTGGCGCGGCGCGGAGCGCGCCCGTCGGTCCGCGGTCGGGCCGACGAGCACGCCCGCGGGCGCCTCGCGCGGGTGGTCCGCCATCGCCTGGACCACGACCTGGGCGCCCATCGAGTGGCCGACGAGCACGACGACCGGGGCCGGGCCCGGCGCATCCAGGACGTGCCGGCGCACGTACGCCGCGACGACGTCCGCGTGCTCGGCGATCGTCACGTCGCGCGGGGCCCGGGGCGCCGCGCCGAACCCGGGCAGGTCGACCGCGTGCACGGCGGTCGGCGTCGGGCCGGGGCGCAGCAGCGCGCGGCGCACCGGGTCGAACGCGCGCGCCGACGAGCCGACCCCGTGCACGAGCACGACGGCGAGCCGCGGCGCGGCGGCACCGGACACGTGACCGACGGCCACCAGGTCGCCGACCGCGCAGCGCACGCCCACGGTCCCGGTCGTCCCCGGGGTCGACGAGCGCGCGGTCATCGCACCAGGATGGCGCGCCCGGGCGCCGTCGTGCGCGCGGACGCCGCCCGGGGACGACGGAGCGGTCCCGGGAGACCCGGGCCCGCTCCGTGACGGCGCCGGACGTCGCGTCCGGCGCGGCTGGTCGAGGGGAGTCAGCTCACGTCCCCGCGCCACGCGCCGGTCTCGGCGCCGCGGGACTCGATGAACTCCTTGAACCGGGCGAGGTCGCCCTTCACGCGGCGGTCGTCGAGCTGGAGGGCGTCGCCCACCTTCTCCACGACGCCCTCGGGCGACCAGTCGAGCTGGACGGTCACGCGGGTCTGGGCGTCGTTCAGGCGGTGGAACGTCACGACGCCCGCGTGGTCCGGGCCGGACGTGCTGTTCCACGCGACGCGCTCGTCGGGGTGCTGCTCGGTGATCTCCGCGTCGAACTCGCGCTCGACGCCCCCGATCTTCGTCCTCCAGTGCGTGTGCGTCGGGTCGAGCTGGCGGATCTCCTCCACGCCCTCCATGAAGCGGGGGAACTCCTCGAACTGCGTCCACTGGTCGTAGGCGGTGCGGACGGGGACGTCGACGTCGATCGACTGGGTGACGGTGCTCACGGTGCGACCTCCTGTGGTTGCGGGCGGTACCCGTCCACCCTGGGCGGGGTCGCGCTCGCTCGCGCGCCGAACGGTCGCGCCGCGCGGATCGGTCGCCTCGCCGATCCGGGTTGCGGTCACTCGAGCGGGCTCGACGGGTCCCCGGACGCCGGACCCGCGGCCCTGCCCCCGGACCCGAGCGAGTCGTCCTGCATCGCCTCCGCCCCGACGACCCCCAGCTCGTCGAGGAGGAAGAGGAAGGCGCGCGCGTACGGGTTGTCGTCCACCCGCTCGCGCACCTCGACCCAGTCGATCTGCTCGCGCATCGCACGCGCGACGGGCAGCAGGCGCGAGAAGTCGCAGTAGTGCTCGCCCACGACCCGGAGCTTCGACGTCATGATCTCCGTCGCGGACAGCACGGGCATGCGCACCGCGAGCACCTCGATCTCGTCGGTGCGGGCCAGGAGCTCGTCGTCGATCGGCTCGCCGACCATCCGGTACAGGACGTCGATGAGCTCGCCCCCGTGGTACGCCTTGAACAGCCAGTTCTCCGTCGGCTCCGTGATCTCGAGCCCGGCGGCGCGCAGGACCTCGCGCGCGCGGTCCACGTCGACCTCGCGGATCGCGAAGTCGGCGTCGTGGCTCGGCTCCGGCGCACCGCGCGCCCACGCGGCGTACCCGCCGACGAGCGCGTGCGGGATCTCGGCCTCGGCGAGCGCCGCGGCGGTCATGCGCAGCCCGTCGTGCAGGGCGTCCCGGTCGTCCACCATGCACCGGGTCTACACCAGCCGCGGTGCGCTGGCACGCCGCGGCGTGCGACGGCGAGCCGGCGTGCCCAGAATCGTGAGGGTGCGCCTCGCGACGTTCAACATCCTCCACGGACGGTCGCTCGCCGACGACCGCGTCGACGTCGACCGGTTCGCCCGCGCCGTGCGCGACCTCGACGCCGACGTGCTCGCGCTCCAGGAGGTCGACCGCGACCAGCCGCGCTCGCACCGCGCCGACCTCACGGCCGTGGCGGCGGAGGCGGCGGGCGCGGTGGACCACCGGTTCGTCGCGACGCTCGTGGGCGAGCCGGGCGTGTGGACCGCGCCCACGGGCGAGCACCAGCCGGGCCGCGCGGCGTACGGGATCGCCGTCGTGAGCCGGTTCCCGGTGACCGCGTGGCGCACCGTGCTGCTCCCGGCGCCGCGCACGCGCGTGCCGGTCCGCTTCCCGGGACGACGGCTGCCGACGCTCGTGCGCGACGAGCCGCGCGCGGCGCTCGTCGCCCAGGTCGACGCGCCCGGCGGGCGGCTGACGCTCGCGTGCACGCACCTGACGTTCGTGCCGGGGCGCAACCTCACGCAGCTCGTGCGGCTCACGCGCTCGCTCGTCGAGGAGGTGCCCGAGGGCGAGCCCGTGGTGCTCCTGGGGGACCTCAACGTCGAGTCCCCGCAGGCGGCCCGCACGAGCGGCTGGCGCCCGCTCGCGTCCGCGCCGACGTTCCCGGTGGGGGAGCCGTCGCGCCAGCTCGACCACGTGCTCGCCCACGGACCCGTGCGCGCGACCGCGCCCGCCGTCGCGGTCGACACGGGCCTGTCGGACCACCGCGCGCTCGTCGTCCCGGTCGCGCTCGGCGGCGAGCACCACGCGTCCCCGACCCGCGCGCACGCGGCCGACGAGGACCGCCCGCCCGCCACGGCCGGGACGGCCGAGCCGCGCCGTCGGGCGTCGCGCGCGACCGAGGGCTGAGGCCGCCGAGCCCGCGTGAACCGCGTCACAGGTGTGCGGGAGGGGCTGGTTCCGACCCCGCGGCATAGATTAGCCTCACCTATGTGAGTCGAACCTCAGTTGCCCCGCGGACGGCAGGGGCGCCCGTCGCCCCGGCGCTCGCCGGGCACGACCTGCGGCTGTCCTACGACGCGCGCACCGTGGTGCACGGCGCGGCGCTGGACCTCGCGCCCGGGGCCGTCACCGCGCTCATCGGGCCCAACGGCTCGGGCAAGTCGACGCTCCTACGCTCGCTCGCCCGCCTGCACCGGCCCGACGCCGGGACCGTCGCCCTCGACGACGCGCCGGACGCGCTCGCGCTGCACGCCAAGGACTTCGCGCGGCGCGTGACGCTCCTGTCGCAGAGCCGCCCCACGCCGTCGGGCGTGAGCGTGCGCGACGTCGTCGCCTACGGTCGCCACCCGTACCGCGGGCGCTTCCGCTCGAACGACCCCGACGGCCCCCGCGCGATCGCGCACGCCATGGACGTCACGGGCATCACGGCGATGGCCGACCGCGGTGTCGACGAGCTCTCGGGCGGCGAGCTGCAGCGCGTGTGGCTCGCGACGTGCCTCGCGCAGGACACCCGGGTCCTCCTGCTCGACGAGCCCACGACGTACCTCGACCTGCGCTACCAGGTCGAGCTGCTCGACCTCGTGCGCGACCTCGCGACGCAGCACGGCGTGGCCGTGGGCGTCGTCCTGCACGACCTCAACCAGGCGGCCGCCGTCGCCGACCACGTCGTCCTGCTGCACCGCGGCGTCGTACGCGCCACCGGGCCCGCGGACGAGGTCCTCACGTCCGAGCTCCTCACCGAGGTGTACGGCATCCACGTGGACGTCTACACGCACCCGCTCACGGGTCGCACGTGCTGCGAGCCGCTCGGGCGGCACGCGGCGCGCCTCGACGCCGCCGTCCTCGTCTGACGCCGCACGACCACCGACGCACCTCTCGCACCACCCACCGCCCGGCGCGGACGCGCGGCCCACGGCCGCCCCGACGCGCCCGGGCACCGACCGAACCGAAGGACACCCATGCGCTCGACCACCCGCTCCCTCGCCGCCGGCGCCCTCGCGCTCGCCACGGCGCTCGCGCTCACCGCGTGCGGCACGACGGAGGACCCGGCCGCCGACGACACGGCGGACGGTGCGACGTCCGACGCGGCGTCGGGGCCCGTCACCTACACCGACGAGCGCGGCGAGCACACCCTCGACGCCCCGGCGACCGACGTCGTCTCGCTCGAGTGGGGCCTCACGGAGAACCTCGTCGCGCTGGGCGTCGAGCCCGCAGGCCAGGCCGACGTCGCGGGCTACAACACGTGGAACACGGTCGCGCCGATCGACGAGAGCACTCCCGACGTCGGCATGCGCGGCGAGCCGAGCCTCGACGCGATCTCCGCGCTCGAGCCGGACCTCGTCGTCACGACGACGGACGTGCCGGAGAACGTCATCGCGCAGATCGAGGAGGTCGCGCCCGTGCTCGCGCTCCGCGGCTCCGACGCCGAGGACCCGATCGGCTACATGCGCTCCACGGTCGAGACGCTCGGCACGGTCACCGGTCGCGAGGACGAGGCCGCCGCGGCGCTCGAGACGTACGACACGAAGATCGCCGAGGCCGCCGCGGCGCTCGACGAGGCCGGTCTCGCCGGCGCGGAGTTCACCATGGCGGACGGCTGGATCGCGAACGGCGCCGTCTCGATCCGCATGTACACGCCGGGCTCGTTCTTCGGCGCGATCGGCGAGGAGCTCGGGCTCGTCAACGCCTGGACCGAGGGCGGCGACCCGGACTACGGGCTCGCCCAGACCGACGTCGAGGGCCTGACCCGGCTCGGCGACGTGCAGTTCCTCTACGCCGCGAGCGACTCCGAGGCGGACCCGTTCGCCGACGGCCTCGCGGGCAACGCCGTGTGGGAGCAGCTGCCGTTCGTCGCGGCCGGTGACGTGCACCGCCTGCCCGACGGCATCTGGATGTTCGGCGGCCCGCTGTCCGCCGCCGCGTACGCCGACGCGGTCGCCGACGCGCTCTCCGCGGCCTGACGCACCCGCCCGGGGCACGACGACGAGAAGGCTGACGAGCACGGTGACGAGGCGAGAGCGCACGACGGCGGAGCCGGACACCCTCCTCCTGGAGGACCCGGCCCCGGCCGTCGTCCCCACGGGCGGCGCGGCCGCGGGCACCCCGGAGGGCCCGACGACGTCCCCGCCGCGGCGTTCGTCGCGCCTCGGGATCGTGGGGGCGTTCGTCGTGGCCGTCGTCGTCGCGGCCGTGCTCGCCGCGGTGCACCTCACGCAGGGCACCGCGGACGTCGGCGCGCTCGACCTGCTGCGCCTCGTCACGGGCGGCGAGGGCGTCGACCAGACGGTCGCCGTCCTCGTCGCCTCGCGCGTGCCGCGGCTCCTCGCGGGGCTCCTGCTGGGCGTCGCGCTCGGCGTCGCGGGCGCCGTGCTCCAGTCCGTGGCGCGCAACCCGCTCGCGTCGCCGGACACGCTCGCGGTCAACGCGGGCGCGTACCTCTCGGTCGTCGTCGTCGCGGCGTTCGGCGTCTCCGTCCCGTTCTACCTCCAGGGCGGGATCGCGTTCGCCGGCGGGCTCGTCGCCGCCGGCCTCGTGCTCGTCCTCGCGCGCGGCGGCGCGGACGGGCCCACGCGGCTCGTGCTCGCGGGCTCGGCCATCATGCTCGCCCTGCACTCCCTGACGACGGTCCTGCTCGTGCTGTTCGAGCAGGAGACCATCGGCCTGTTCGCGTGGGGGAGCGGCTCGATCGTCCAGTCCGGCACGCGCACGGTGACGCTCGCGACGCCGGTCGTCGTGGTCGGCGTGCTCGCCGCCCTCGTCCTCGCGCGCCGTCTCGACCTGCTCGGGCTCGGCGACGACGCCGCGACCGTGCTCGGCGTCGACGTGCGCCGCACGCGCGTGGTGGCGGTGCTCGTCGCCGTGCTGCTCGCGGCCATCGCCGTGACCGTGGCCGGACCGGTCGGGTTCGTCGGGCTCGCGGCGCCCGTCGTCGCGCGCCTCGTCGCGCGGCGCGTGCCCGGGCTCGGGCGGCACGTGCTGCTCCTGCCGTTCGCCGCCGTGACCGGCGTGGTCGTCGTCCTCGGGGCCGACGTGCTGCTGCGGCTCCTGCTCCCGGGCACGCTCTCGATCGCCGTCCCGACCGGCATCGTGACGACCGTCCTCGGTGCGACCCTCCTCATCTGGCTCGCCCGCCGCCTGCGCGACTCCGGTCCCGCGTCCTCGCGTGGTGGCCACGGCGCGCTGAGCCGTCCGCGCTCGCGGCGTGCCGTGCTCGTGGTCGTCGTCGTGCTGTCCGCCGCGGTCGCGGCCGCCGCCGTCGCGGGGCTCCTGCTCGGCGACCGGGTCGTGCTGCTCGGCGACGTCGCGAACTGGTGGACGGGTGCGGCGGGCCGCCACCTGACGTTCGTCCTCGACCAGCGCTTCCCGCGCGTCCTCGCCGCGCTGCTCGCCGGGGCCGCGCTCGCGCTCGCGGGCACGATCGTGCAGGCCGTGTGCCGCAACCCGCTCGCGGAGCCCAGCCTGCTCGGCGTGACCTCGGGTGCCGGGCTCGGCGCCGTGACGATGATCCTCCTCGTCCCCGGGGTCGGCATCTGGCCCATGTCGGCCGCCGCGGTGGTCGGCGCGTTCGCCGTGTTCGGGCTCGTCTACGGGCTGTCGTACCGCGGCGGGCTGAGCTCGGACCGGCTCGTCCTCATCGGCATCGGCGCCCAGGCCGGGGTCATGGCGCTCATCACGCTCCTCGTGGTGGTCGTCGCGCCCTGGGACGTCAACCTCGCGCTCACGTGGCTCTCGGGCTCCACGTACGGGCGCACGCTCGAGCAGCTCGTCCCCGTCGCCGCGGCGCTCGTCGTGCTCACGCCGCTCACGGCCGTGCTCCGCCGCGACCTCGACGTCCTGGCGCTCGACGACGACACGCCACGCGTCCTCGGCATCGCGCTCGACCGCACGCGACTCCTCCTGCTCGGCGTCGCGGCGCTCCTCACCGCCGCTGCGGTGTGCGCGATCGGTGCGCTCGCGTTCGTGGGGCTCGTCGCGCCGCACGCCGCGCGCGCCCTCGTGGGCGCCCGGCACGCGCGCGTCGTGCCCGTCGCGATGCTGCTCGGCGCGCTCCTCGTCTCCGTGGCGGACACGCTCGGGCGGGTCGTCATCGCGCCGGGGCAGATCCCCGCGGGCCTCGGGACCGCCCTGCTCGGCGCGCCGTACTTCGTGTACCTGCTGTGGCGCAGCCGCGGCCGCGGAGCGTGACGCGGATCACCGGACCGGTGGCCGTCCAGGGGCCGGGACGGGTTGACCCGCCTCGGGTCGCGTAGGTTAGCCTCACCTGTGTGAGCCTGACCGTCGTCGCACCCCGCACCCGCGCCCGTCGTCCCGCCCGGGCGACCGCGCCCTGGCGCTTCTTCGACGTCGAGGTCGCGCGGGTCGAGCAGATCTCGCCCAGCGTCCGCCGGTTCACCTTCACCGGACCGGAGCTCGACCTCTTCGGCGACCCGGGTCTCGACGTGCGGATCAAGTTCGTGCTCCCCGCGCCCGACGGCGGCTACGAGCACCTCGTGCGCGACGCCGACGCCTGGTACGCCGCGTGGCGCGACCAGCCGGAGGAGCGGCGCAACCCGCTGCGCACCTACACGACCGTCGCAGTGCGCCCCGAGGCGCGCGAGGTCGACGTGGACGTCGTGCTGCACGGCGACGCCGGCCCCGCGTCGCGCTGGGCGCTCGCCGCCGAGGTCGGCACGCCGCTCGTCCTGCTCGGCCCCGACGCGTCGTTCGACGGCCCCGTCGGCGGCATCGAGTTCCGCCCGCCCACGCGCCCGCACGCGCTCCTGCTCGCGGGCGACGAGACCGCGCTGCCCGCGATCGCCGCGATCTGCGAGGACCTGCCCGCCGACGCGTGGGGCGAGGTCTACGTCGAGGTGCCGCACGTCGGCGACGCACGCGACCTCGTGGCGCCCCCCGGCGTCCGCGTGACGTTCCTCGCGCGCGACGACGTCCCCGGCGGCCCCCGGGCCGCGCACGGCTCGCGCCTCGTCCCGGCCGTCAAGGAAGCCGCCGAGCGCATCCTCGGCGCCGGCGTCCTCGGCACCGACCCGCCCACCCAGTGCCGCACCGCGGAGGACCTCGAGGACGTCGACGTCGACGCGGCGGTCCTCTGGGAGGTCCCGGGCCTGCTCGACGAGGAGACCGTCCTGTACGCGTGGCTCGCGGGCGAGGCGAGCGTCATCAAGACCCTGCGACGCCACCTCGTCGCCGACCTCGGCGTCGACCGCCGGGCCGTCGCGTTCATGGGCTACTGGCGCGAGGGCCGCGCCGAGAGCTGACGCGCCCCGGGACGCCGACGCGGCACCGGCCGCGGTCCCGGCGCACGAGAGAGGGAGGTCTCCCGACCTCCCTCTTCAACGTATAGCGCACGGGGGGTCTTGCGGCAAGGCCCCCTCCGGGGCGCAGAATCACCGCTCCAGCGCGGGCCGTCCCGGCCTGCGCGTCCCCGCAGGACCGGACCGGAGCTGATGACGTTGCCCGACGCCCCCGTGACCGCCGACCGCACCACCGCCGCCACCACGACCACCGGCTCCCCGGTGTTCGACCTCCCGGCCCGCCTCGCCGCGAAGGCCGACCCTGCGCTCGTCGCCGTCGACGAGCGCCACTTCGCGGCGATCGCCGCGAGCCTCGAGCACTCCGTCGCCGACCTCGAGCAGCGCCTCGCCGCGACGCGCCGCGCACCGGGCGGCAGCGGGACGGAGGCGCTCGAGCGCGACCAGGAGGTCCACCGGCTCAGCGGGCGGCTGCGCCTCCTGCAGCGCTACGGCGTGGACCTGTGCCTGGGCCGCATGACGTTCGCCGACGGCTCGGTCGTCTACGTGGGCCGCGTGGGCCTCACCGACCCGGACGGCGAGCGGCTGCTCGTGGACTGGCGCTCGCCCGCCGCCGAGCCGTACTTCGCCGCGACGCCCGCGCAGCCGCTCGGGCTCGTGGCGCGGCGTCGCTACCGCTGGACGCGCGGGCGCGTGACCGACTACTGGGACGAGGAGCTCGTGCCGGGCGGTGCCGGGTCGAGCGCGGCGCTCGACGACCAGTCGGCGTTCGTCGCGAGCCTCGGCGCGAGCCGGTCGCCGCGGATGCGCGACGTGCTCGGCACGATCCAGGCCGACCAGGACGCGATCGTGCGCGCGGGCTCCCGCGGCGCCCTCGTCGTCGACGGCGGCCCCGGCACGGGCAAGACGGTCGTGGCGCTGCACCGTGCCGCCTACCTGCTGTACGCCGACCCGCACGTGGGCGGCGGGCACGGGGGCGTGCTCGTCGTGGGTCCGAGCCGCCCGTACCTCGCGTACGTGGCCGACGTGCTGCCGGGCCTCGGCGAGGAGGGCGTGCGGACGTGCACGCTGCGCGACCTCGTCCCCGAGGGCGCGACGGCGCGCGAGGAGACCGACTCCGAGGTGGCCCGGCTCAAGGCGTCGGCAGACCTCGTGGCCGCGATCGAGCCCGCGGTGCGCTTCTCGGAGCGCCCGCCGACGGAGGGGATGGAGGTCGAGACGCCGTGGGCCGACGTCTGGCTCTCGACGGCCGACTGGGCGGAGGCCTTCGGGTCGGTCGACCCGGGCACCCCGCACAACGAGGCGCGCGACGACGTGTGGGGCGCGCTCGTGGAGATCCTCGTGGACAAGGCCTGCGGGGGAGCCACGGAGGACGGTGTGGACGTGGCGCCGGACGACGTCCGCCGCGCCCTGCGGAGCCACCGCGGGCTCGGCGCCGCGTTCGACCGCGCGTGGCCGGTCGTCGAGCCGACCGACCTCGTGGCCGACCTGTGGTCCGTGCCCGCCTACCTGCGCCTGTGCGCGCCGTCGCTCACGCCCGAGCAGGTGCGCGCGCTCCAGCGCGAGGACGCGACTGCGTGGACGACGGCGGACCTGCCGCTGCTCGACGCCGCGCGCCGTCGCCTCGGCGACCCGGAGGCGTCACGGCGGCGGCGCCGCAACGAGGCCGCGGCGGCGGCGGAGCGCGCGCGCATGGACGACGTCGTGGACCACCTCGTCGCGACCGACGACAGCGAGCTCGGGATCATGCAGATGCTGCGCGGCCAGGACCTGCGCGACGCGCTGGTGGACGACGGCGCGCTCGTCGTCGCGACGCCGGACCGCCTCGCGGGGCCGTTCGCGCACGTCGTCGTCGACGAGGCGCAGGAGCTCACCGACGCCGAGTGGCAGATGGTGCTCGGTCGCTGCCCGTCGCGCAGCGTCACCGTCGTCGGGGACCGCGCGCAGGCGCGCCACGGGTTCGCGGAAGGGTGGCGCGAGCGGCTGGAGCGCGTCGGGTTCGAGCGGGTCGCGGAGTCCTCGCTGAGCGTCAGCTACCGCACGCCGTGCGAGATCATGGCGGCCGCCGAGCCCGTCATCCGGGCCGCGGTCCCGGACGCCAACGTGCCGACGTCCGTGCGCAGCACGGGCGTGCCCGTCGCGCACGGGGCGGTCGCGGACCTCGGCGCGGTGCTCGACGCGTGGCTCGCCGAGCACGCGGACGGCACGGCGTGCGTGATCGGGGTCGCGGAGTCCGCCGCGGCCGAGACGGTCTCCGCGACGCTCGGCGCGGACGCGTCCGGGTCGTCGCGCGTACGGGTGCTCACGCCCGAGACGGCCAAGGGCCTCGAGTTCGACCTCGTCGTGCTCGTGGAGCCGCAACGGTTCGGCGACGGCGTCGAGGGCGCCGTGGACCGCTACGTCGCGATGACGCGCGCGACGCAGCAGCTCGTCGTCCTCGACGGCTGACGACCCGCATCACGGGCTGACGACCGGCCCGGGGGTCGCGCGGCACCGCGGCCCCCGGGCCTGTCGGTGCCGGGACCCGGTCAGGCGACGGGGACCGCGAGGTCCTCGACGACCTCGACGCCCGGCAGACGCCCGAGCAGGTCGCCGGGGAGCAGGAGCTTGGAGCGTCGCACGCCGCTGCCGACGAGCGCGAGGGCACCGTCGGTCACGACGCGCGCGTCGACGAGCACGCGCCACCCCGCGGGCAGCCCCACGGGCGTGATGCCGCCGTATTCCATGCCGGACTCCGCCGTCGCGCGGTCGGTCGGCAGGAAGGACGCCTTGCGCACGTCGAGCAGCTTGCGGATGCGCGTGTTGACGTCGGCGCGCGTGTGCGCGCGGACCACGGCGGCGGCGACGCGCTCGTCGCCCGCCCGCGCGCCGCCCACGACGACGCAGTTCGCCGACGCCTCGACGGGCAGGTCGAACGCGGCGTTGAGCGTCGCGGTGTCCGCGAGGTCGGGGTCGATCTCCGTCACGGCCACGAGCGCGGCGACGTCCGGGTCGGCGTCGGCCCACCGGCGCAGCGCGTCGGCGGTGACGGGGGCGACGAGGTCGAGGTGGTCGAGCGCCGGCTCCCAGACGAGCGAGCCGAGCGTGGGGAGGGTCGTGCGGTCGTCCATGGCGACAGCCTGCCATCCCGTCGCGGCCCTGTGCGCCGAACATGCGTCTGCTCCCTGTCGAACATGCGGTCGTGGCCCGTACGGACCGCCGGACGGGCGGTATCCGCATGTTCGGCGGGGGAGAGGTTCAGGTAGAGGTCGAGGGTTGGGGGGCAACCTTCGAGCGGTGGTCGAGGGTTGTGCCGGGCATCTCGGACGAAGCCGACGGCCCTCACCTGCGGAGTTGACACCCCGCGACGGCGGACGTTCACTGGAAGTGTTCGAACATCTGTTCGAACAGCGGTGGGTGCAGAGCGTCGCCCCCAGCAGTCGACGCGCGGCAGCGCGTCCCGTCCGAGCAGCACCGGGAGGCGAGATGACCCTTCTCGCCGACCCCGCGGAACGGGCGGGCGCGACCGGCGCCACCACGGTCGCGGCCGCCGACAAGGCCGCACGCGCTCGCGCCGTCCTGCGCCGCGCCGAAGAACGTACCGGGGTGCGCCGACACCGCCCGGTCGCGCCCGCCACCCCGCAGGCCGCCACCCCGCCGGCCGCCGCCCCGTGCGCCGAGTCCGTCCACGACGCCGTCCCGTTCGTCGACGCCGTCCCGCGCGCGGAGGCCGTGCCGCTCGCCGAGGTCTCCTCGCCGGCGCCAGCCCGGCCCGCCCCTGTCGCGCCGGCCGGGCGTCCGGCGCGGGCGCGCGGCCGCCACGGCGCGGTCCCGGACGCGATCCCGGACGAGCGGGTGTGGCCGGTGCACGACGCGCTCGCCCCGCTCCTGCCCCTCGGCGGCCTGCAGCGCGGCACCGTGCTCGCCGTGCGCGGCTCGACGAGCCTCCTGCTCGCGCTCGTCGCGCGCCCGTCGCGGGCCGGGGCGTGGACCGCCGCGGTCGGCTTCCCGGCGGTCGGCCTGCTCGCGGCCGCCGACGCCGGCGCGGACCTCGACCGCGTCGTGCTCGTCCCGCGCCCCGGCCCCGACGCGGCGCTCGCGATCGCGGCGCTCGTCGACGGCCTGGACGTCGTGGTCGTCGGGCCCGACGCCGCCCTCACCGACACCGACCGTCGTCGGCTCGCCGCCCGGGCGCGCGAGCGCGGGGCGCTGCTCGTCGCCGCCACGGCGTGGCCGGGCGCGCACGTCGCGCTCACGGTCACGGGCGGCGCCTGGTCCGGCGCGGACCACGGGGCGGGCTGGCTGCGGCGCCGCACCCTCGTCGTCGAGCGCGCGGGCCGCGGGGGAGCCGCGCGCCCGGTGCGGGTCGAGGTCGAGCTCCCGCTCGTCCACGACGACTGGCCCGCGTTCCTCGCGCAGGACGCCCGGGACGCCGCACCCCCCGCGGCCGACGACGCGCCCCGCGCCGTGCCCGGCGGTCCCGTGCCCGCCCGGGCCGACGACCCCGACCGGCCCTCCCGGCTCCGGCTCGTCGGATGAGCCCGCACCCGACCCGCACGGCGGCCCTGTGGGTGCCGGACTGGCCGGTGCTCGCGGCGATGGCGGTGCGCGACGTCCCCGCGCACGTCCCCGCCGCGACGCACGACGGCCGCCGCGTCGTCGCCGTCTCCGCGACCGCCCGGGCCCAGGGCGTGCGCCGCGGCATGCGCCGCCGTCGGGCCCGTGAGTGCTGCCCCGAGCTCGAGCTGCTCGACGTCGACGACGCGCGTGACGCCCGCGAGTTCGAGCCCGTCGCGCTCGCGGCCGAGACCGTCGTCGCGGGGCTGGAGATCACCCGGCCCGGCCTGCTGCTCCTGCCCGCCGCCGGGGCGAGCCGGTACCACGGGTCCGACGCCGCGCTCGCGGAGGCGCTCGTCGCGCGCGTCGCCGAGCGCACCGGTCACGAGAGCCAGGTGGGCGTCGCCGACGGCATCCTCGCGGCCGTGCTCGCCGCGCGGGAGGCCGCCGTCGTCCCGCCCGGCCGCTCCGCCGCGTTCCTCGCGCCGCGGCCGGCGCGCGACCTCGTGCACGTCACCGCCCGGCCGGACGCCGCCGTCGCGGTCGACGAGCTCGTGGACCTCCTCGGCCGGCTCGGCGTGCGCACCCTCGGCGCGCTCGCGGCCCTGCCGCCCGCGACGGTCGAGGGACGCTTCGGCGACCTCGGCGCGTGGGCGCACCGGCTCGCGCGCGGCGAGGACCTGCGCCCGCCCGCGCGCCGCCGCGTCGAGCCCGACGTCGCGGTGAGCGCCGAGCTCGACCCGCCCGCCGAGCGCGTCGACGTCGCGACCTTCGCCGCGCGCCGGCTCTCCGAGGACCTGCACGACCAGCTCGTCGCGCGCTCGCTCGTCGCCGGGCGCCTGCGCATCACGGCGCGGACCGTCGAGGGCGACGACCTCGAGCGCACGTGGCGGCTCGACGGACCGGGCGCGATGAGCCCGGCGCGCCTCACGGACAAGGTGCGGTGGCAGCTCGAGGGCTGGCTCACCACCACGTCCGTCCGCGCCGGGCGCGCCGCCCGGGCCGCACGCCGGGGCGGCGAGCACGGCTCGCCCGGCGGGGCCGACGTCGTCCCGGGCGTCGCGCCGCTGGCCAGCCTGTCCCTCACGGCGGAGGAGGTCGTGCCCGCCGGGGCCGAGCAGCCGCGCCTGTGGGGCGCGTCGAGCGGCGAGGACGCGCGCGCCCACCGCGCGCTCGGGCGCGTGCAGGGCATCCTCGGCGGCGACGCCGTCCTGCGCGTGCAGGTCCAGGGCGGCCGCGACGTGACCGACCGCGTGCACCTCGTGCCGTTCGGGGAGGACGTCGCGCGCCCGCGCGACCCGGCCCTGCCGTGGCCCGGCGCGCTGCCGAGCCCTGCTCCCGCGCTCGTGCCCGTCGAGCCGCAGGACGTCGTCGTGCTCGACGCCGCGGGGCGGCCCGTCGTCGTCGACGCGCGCCTCGCGATGAGCGGTGAGCCCGCGACCGTGCGGTGGCCGGCCCCGCCCGAGGAGGACGCGCCCCGGGCTCGCGCGGCGGCGGCCCCGCACGGGACGGTGGCGCCGGGACCGGGCAGCACGCGCGCCGTCGTGGACTGGGCCGGGCCGTGGCCGCTCGCCGAGCGCTGGTGGACGCCCGCGCCCCGGCGCCGCGTGCACGTCCAGGTCCTGCTCGACGACGGCCGCGGCCTGCTCCTCGCGAGCGCCCGCGGGCGCTGGAGCGTGGAGGGGCTCTATGACTGAACCCCGGTACGCCGAGCTCCACGCGCACTCCGCGTTCAGCTTCCTCGACGGCGCGTCCCACCCCGAGGAGCTCGCCGCCGAGGGCGCGCGGCTCGGGCTCTCCGCGCTCGCGGTCACCGACCACGACGGCCTGTACGGCGTCGTGCGCTTCGCGGAGGCCGCGCGCAAGGTCCACCTGCCCACGATCTTCGGGTCCGAGCTCCACCTGCCCGCGCCCACCGCGACCGGCGCCCCCGTGCTCGACCCGCCCACCGGCGTCCCCGACCCGCGCTCGACCCACCTGCTCGCGCTCGCGCGCGGCCCCCAGGGGTACCGCAACCTCTCGCGCGCGATCGCGACCGCGCACCTCGCGACCGGGACCAAGGGCGCCGCCGACTACCGCCTCGAGCAGCTCGCGGAGGAGGCCGCCGGGCAGTGGCTCGTGCTCACCGGGTGCCGCAAGGGCGCGGTGCGACGCGCGCTCGTCACGTCCGGCCGCGCCGCCGCGCGCCGCGAGCTCGACCGGCTCGTCGCGCTCTTCGGCGCGGACAACGTGGCCGTCGAGATCACCGCGACCGACGAGCCGCGCGACGCCGACCTGCACGCCGCGCTCGCCGACCTCGCCGCCGACGCCCGGCTGCCGCTCGTCGCGACGACCGCCGCGCACTACGCCCACCCGCGCGACGCCGACCTCGCCGGGGCGCTCGCGGCCGTGCGCGCGCGCTCGTCGCTCGACGACCTCGACGGCTGGCTGCCCGGCGCCCCGACGACCCACCTGCGCTCCGCGGCGGAGATGCTCGCGCGCCACCACCGGCACCCGCAGGCCGTCGCGACGGCCGCCGCGCTCGGCGACGAGTGCGCGTTCGACCTGCAGCTCGTCGCGCCCGACCTCCCGCCGTACCCCGTGCCGGACGGGCACACGGAGGCCACGTGGCTGCGCGAGCTCGTGCGGCGCGGCGCCGAGGACCGCTACGGCCCGCGCGACCGGGAGACGGTTCCGGGCGCGTGGGCGCAGATCGACCACGAGCTGCGCGTCATCGAGGACCTGCACTTCCCCGGGTACTTCCTCGTCGTCTACGACCTCGTGGAGTTCTGCCGGGTGAACGGGATCCTCGCGCAGGGCCGCGGCTCGGCCGCGAACTCCGCGGTCTGCTACGCGCTCGGCATCACCGCCGTCGACGCGGTGCGGCACGGCCTGCTGTTCGAGCGCTTCCTCGCGCCCGAGCGCGACGGCCCGCCGGACATCGACATCGACATCGAGTCCGCGCGGCGCGAGGAGGTCATCCAGCACGTCTACCGGACGTTCGGGCGCACGCACGCCGCGCAGGTCGCGAACGTCATCTCCTACCGGCCCAAGTCCGCCGTGCGCGACGCGGCCCGGGCGCTCGGGTACGACGTCGGGCAGGCCGACGCGTGGAGCAAGTCCATCGAGCGCTGGGGGTCGCTGCGCGGCCCGGACCCGTCGTCGCCCGCGGCGGACCGAGCGGCGAAGGAGCGCGCGCTCGCGGCGAAGTCGTCCGGGTCGCCGGACCCGGCCGTGCCGTGGACCACGACGCGCACCGCCCGCAAGGACGCCGCGACGGCGCGGCTGTGGGGGAGCCGGGACTGGTCGCCCGACCTCACCGGCCGAGGCGCGCGCGTCGTCGACCCGCTCGCCGTGGACGAGGGCGACGTCCTGCGCGCGGACGACACGCACGACGTCGTGCCCGCGCACCGGCCGCCGTCGGCCGCGCAGGAGGGCGAGATCCCCGACGAGGTGCTCGACCTCGCCGACCGCATGCTGCGCCTCCCGCGGCACCTGGGCATCCACTCGGGCGGCATGGTCATGTGCGACCGCCCCGTCATCGAGGTGTGCCCCGTCGAGTGGGCGCGCATGGAGGGCCGTACCGTCCTGCAGTGGGACAAGGAGGACTGCGCGGACGCGGGGCTCGTGAAGTTCGACCTCCTCGGCCTCGGGATGCTCACGGCGCTGCGCATCGGGTTCGACCTCGTGGAGCGGCACGAGGGCGGGCCGCGCCTCGCGCTGCACACGCTGCCCGAGGACGACCCGGCGGTGTACGACCTGCTGTGCGCGGCCGACACCGTCGGCGTGTTCCAGGTCGAGTCGCGCGCGCAGATGGCGACGCTCCCGCGCCTGCGACCCCGGACGTTCTACGACATCGTCATCGAGGTCGCGCTCATCCGCCCGGGTCCCATCCAGGGCGGGTCCGTGCACCCGTACATCAACCGGGCGCGGGGCCGGGAGGAGGTGACGTTCCTGCACCCGCTGCTGGAGAAGTCGCTCGGCAAGACGCTCGGCGTGCCGCTGTTCCAGGAGCAGCTCATGCAGATGGCGATCGACGTCGCGGGCTTCTCCCCGAAGGAGTCCGACCAGCTCCGGCGCGCGATGGGGTCCAAGCGGTCGGTCGAGCGCATGGAGGAGCTGCGCGGGCGCCTCATGGACGGGATGCGCGAGCGGGGCGTGAGCGACCCGGCCGTGCGCGAGCAGATCTACGACAAGCTCAAGGCGTTCGCCGACTTCGGGTTCCCCGAGTCGCACGCGTACTCGTTCGCGTTCCTCGTCTACGCGAGCTCGTGGCTCAAGGTGCACCACCCCGCCGCGTTCTACGCGGGGCTGCTCGCGGCGCAGCCCATGGGGTTCTACTCGCCGCAGTCGCTCGTCGCCGACGCGCGCCGCCACGGCGTCACCGTGCTGCGCCCCGACGTCAACGCGTCCGACGTCGAGGCGACGGTCGAGCGGCTGCCCGCCGACCATGCGGCTGCGCCCTCCGACCATGCGGACAGCGATCGTCCCGGCGGCCGGACGGGCGACAACCGCATGTTCGGCGGGGAGGTGCGGATCGACACCGCGTTCGGGCCCGAGCCGGACCTCACGCTCGCGGTGCGGCTCGGGCTCGCGAGCGTGCGCGGGCTCGGCAAGGACGCGGCCGAGCGCGTCGTCGCGGCGCGCGGGACGCCGGGGGAGGGGCGGCCGTTCAGCGACCTGCGCGACCTCGTGCGACGCGTCGACCTCACGACCGCCCAGCTCGAGGGGCTCGCGACCGCCGGCGCGACGGACGGCCTCGGCGTGACGCGGCGCGAGGCGCTGTGGGCGGGCGGCGCGCTCGCGCAGGAGGGCCCGGGCACGCTGCCGGGCGTGAGCGTCGGCGTCGAGGCCCCGGCGCTGCCCGGCATGACCGAGGTCGAGACCGCCGTCGCCGACGTGTGGGCCACGGGCGTGTCCACCGACTCCTACCCGACGCAGTACGTCCGCGACGGCCTCACCGCGGCCGGGGTGCTCACCGTCGTCGGCGCCGTGGCGGTGTCGCGCGAGATCGAGCAGGTCGACGAGGCGGAGCGCGCCGCGGGCGAGACGCCCGGCACGCGACCCCACCCGTCGTCGCGCGTCGCCGTGGGCGGCGTCGTCACGCACCGCCAGCGCCCCGGGACCGCCGGGGGCGTGACGTTCCTGTCGCTCGAGGACGAGACGGGCATCCTCAACGTCGTGTGCTCGCCCGGGCTGTGGCAGCGGTTCCGGAAGGTCGCGCGCGGGTCCGCGGCGCTCGTCGTGCGCGGGCGGCTCGAGCGGGCCGACGGCGCCACGAACCTCGTCGCGGAGCACCTCGCCCCGCTCTCGCTCCAGGTCGCGACGACGTCGCGCGACTTCCACTGACGCGGCGCGCCGGCGTGGTAGAACGATCCGGACGGGCCCGCACCCGCGCGGCAGCGGGTCGGGACGCCGCACGCCGCTCACCGACGAGAGGACCGACATGCCACCGCGCCTCGACGCCCGCACGATGTTCTGGAGCGGCATCGGGCTCGCCGTGGGGACGGCGCTCGTCCAGAACGTCGGACTCGCGCACCTCACCTACGCCTTCTCGGGGACCTGGTTCGTCGGCCTGCTCCTCACCGTGCTCCAGATCGGGTTCACGGGCGGGATCGTGCTCGCCGGAGGGTCGTTCGTGGTGCGGGCGCTCCAGCCCGACGACGACGCGACCCGGCGGTCCGCCGCACGCTCCCCGTGGGAGGACCGGGACAACCGGCTCTCCTGAGCCGCGCACCTACGACGCGACCGGCGCGACGACGCACACCTCGAACGTGTCGCGCGCGCGGCGCAGCAGGTAGCGCACCTCCTGGGCCTCCTGCTCGTTCGCGTACTCGTCGCGGAAGCTCCACCGCGCGTGCACCCACACGAGCGCGTCGCCCACCTCCTCGACGCCCACGAGGTGCGCGACGACGCCCACGAGCCCGCGCTCGCGGAACCCGCGCGCGAGCTCGGCCGTCGACTCCCGGACCGCCTCGGGGTCGGTGAGGAGCACCGAGTCCGTCGTGCCGACGACGAGCGCCGGGAACGCGTAGCTCTCGCCGATCGTGTCGAGGTCTCCCGTGGAGAGCGCGACCCCGTAGGTCGTGAGGAACGTCTGGACGTCGTCGGCGTCGAAGGACTCGGTGGAGGGCTCCATGGTCCCGTTCTACCGCGCCCGCCGTCGGCGCGCGCGGGGCACGCGCACCCTCACCACGCCTGCGCGAGCAGCGCCGCGAAGAGCTCGTCGGCGTCGGCGTCGAGACCGCGCGAGGCGAACCAGGCGGCCATCGTGCGGCAGTCGCGCAGGAGCAGCTCGGTCCCGAACGGGTTCGCCACGAGGTCGACGACCTGCGGCAGGTCGATGACGACGAGCCGGTCCCCGTCCGCGAGCACGTTGTACGGCGACAGGTCGCCGTGCGTGTAGCCGAGGCGCGCGAGCACCGCCATCGCGTCGCGGACCTGGTCCCACCACGAGGCGAGCAGGTCGGCGTCGGGACGCGTGCGCGCGAGGCGCGGCGCGGCCTCGTGCACGGTGCCGTCCGAGGTGCCGACGAACTCCATGAGGATCTCGTTCCCGTCGATCTGGACCGGGTACGGCACGGGCACCCCGGCCGACCACAGCTCGCCGAGCGCGGCGAACTCGGCCGCCGCCCACTGCCCGGCCGCGACCTGGCGGCCGTAGCGGGACTTGCGGTCGAGGGCGCGGCGGTCGCGCGTGCGGCGCACGCGCCGGTCCTCGGTGTAGACGGTGTCGCGCCGGAACGCGCGGTGGTCGAGGTCGCGGTAGCGCTTCGCGGCGAGCAGCGAGCGCCGCGCGTCGTCGCCGGGGACGGCGCGCTCGACGAGGAAGACGTCCGCCTCCTTGCCGGTCTTGAGGACGCCGAGCTCGGTGTCGACGGCCGCGTCGGCCGTGACGACCCACTCGGGTCGCGGCTCGGGCCCGCGCTGGCCCTTCTCGACGGCGGACCACGTGGACCACCGCTGGTCCTCGGCGAGCGCGGCGTCGAGCACACCGGTCACCGGGCCGGCGTCGTCCGTGTCGTCGTGGCGCCGCAGGCGGCGCGGAGGGGGAGTGCGGGGGTCTCCCGCGAACGTCGGCGGGAGGTACGGGTCGGGGTACGGCGGGTCGTGCTCGGGCACGGGTGGGCTCCTTCGGGCGGGGAGCGCACGGCGCCGCCGCGCCGCCTCGCGGGCGGGCGGGGCGCGGACCGTCGCGGACGGTCCGGACCGCTAGCGGCGGTCGGGGCTCCCGGGGGTGGTGGACACGCGAGCGTGGCTCGTCCAGCTCATGGCGTTCCTCCCTTCCTCCGGTGCCCGACGGCGCGGGCGACGTCCTGAGACCGTCCCACCCGGGCGCGCGGCCCGGCAAGCGAATAACGGCGGGCGCGCCCGCGGCGTCAGGAGCCCGTCGCGAGCGCCTGGATCGCGGACGCCACGCGCTCGTACGTCCCGTAGGTGTCGAAGCCCATCTGGTCGAGCGCGGCCCAGACGAACCCGACGGTCGCGTAGAGCCCGACGGCCGTCGCGAGGACCCACTCGCGCACCGACCCCGTGGAGCCGAGCAGCGGCACGGCGAAGCTCCCGCTCGGGCGCCAGACGTCGTCGACGACGAGGGACCTGCGCACCCAGCGGGGCGAGCGGATCTTCACGGGCCACAGGAGGGGAGCGCCGTTCGTCGTGAGGACGTCGCCGAGGACGTGCACGGTCACGCCGATCCCGACGGCGACGGGCAGCCAGTTCCACTCCTCGGGGGAGAAGAGGGCGACGAGCACGGCGATCGTCAGCGACGTGGCCCACGGCACGAGCTTGCCGCGCCGCGTGAGCTTGAGCGCCTTGAGGGCGAGCGCGACGAGGAGCACCGCGAGCAGGCCACCGCCCACGTAGACCGTGCCGAAGCTCTCCGTCTCCACCGTGACGAGCCCGGCGAGCCAGGCGAGCGCGGTGAAGACCGCGATGCCCAGGAACGAGTGCGTGCCCTGCCGGTGCCCGCCCGAGACCGTCTCGACCGCGTCGGAGACCCACTCGCTCACGGGCGGCAGGGAGTGGGCGAAGGTCCCGTTGTGGTGGTCCGCGTCCGGGAGCAGCGCGGCCCCGGCGCACACGACCGCGCCCGTCATGACCCCGACCGACGACACGGGGTGCCACCCGAGGGCGAACGGGGCGGTGGACGTCACCGCGACCCAGGCGGCGGCGCCGGTCGCGGCGTGGTGGGCGCCCATCATGGCGGCGTTCTCCTGTCGTCGGTGACGCGCGGTTCGTCGGCGTCGGGAGGTGTGTCCGGAACGTCCGGAACCCTACCGGTCGCCGCCGACAGCGCCGAGAGCGCCGACAGCGCCGACGGGTCGACCGGGGCGCCGACGACGTGCTCCGTGGAGAAAAGTGTGCCAAGCAGTGCTGAGGCGCCCGGCCGGCGGCACCTGCGCTGGCGAGCAGGGGCAGGGGGTGGTCGCGTCGTGGCTCGACCGGGGGCGAGGTGGCGCCTCGCCGGAGATGGCTGCTCGACGCGTGGAGGAAAGGCGTGCGACGTTCCTCGGAGCGCGACCGGCCTGGTTGCCGGGGAATTCCGATGAATTCTGGAAATGGGGTTGTGCGGACGCGCGAAGGCGCGTACGGTCTTCCTCGGTCGACGACATTCCGGTGCGTGGGCCACCCCGACATGACCGAGAGGAGCAGTGCCGTGCGCGAACCCGTCCAGCAGGACCGGCGACGTCCCGTGCTGCCCCGCGAGCAGCGGCACGTCGTGCTGCCCGTGGCGTATCTCGGCGTGTCCTCGTTCCTCGCCGGCGACTCCGGCGGTCCTGTCGTCTGACCACAGCGTCGTACGACAGGCCGTCCCGGACATCGCCGGGGCGGCCTTTTTCTTGTGCGGGAATGCACCCGGTCGGGGTGCATTTCTCGTGCTGCCTTTCTGTTCTCTTCGCCGTCGGTGCGCATTTGTCGTGCGCCTACGGAGAAAAGCACTGCCTTCGTGGTCCGACGGACACGACGCCGCTCTGCGGAAGCGGAGACGGGGGTTCGACTCCCTCCGGAGGCACCTGGACGCCTCGCGTCCCGTCTGCTCGACGTTAAGGAGCACCAGCGCGCGTCGCTCCACGGCCGGAGCACCGGTTCTTGCAGCCGGACGCCGGAGGTTCGACTCCTCCCGCGCGCACCCTCGTCGCCCCGCCGGGGCGGCGTCATGATCGTCAGGACGACCCGAGGAGGTCAGCACCGTGAGCACCGAGGCCCACGCGTTCCCCGTCCCGCTGTCGGGGGCGAAGGCGCCCACCCTCATGTGGGCGCACGAGCACGCCGTCGAGCCCGCCGCGCTGCAGCAGCTGCGCAACATCGCCGCGCTGCCGTGGGTCGAGGGGGTGCGCGTCATGCCGGACGTCCACCTCGGCAAGGGCGCGACCGTCGGCTCGGTCATCGCGATGCGTGACGCGGTGTCGCCCAACGCCGTCGGCGTCGACATCGGGTGCGGCATGATCGGCGTCCGCACGTCGCTCACGGCGGAGGACCTGCCCGACGACCTCGGGCCGGTGCGAGCACGCATCGAGGCGGCGATCCCCGTCGGCTTCCACGCGCACGACGAGCCCGTGGACCCGCGCCGCCTGCGCTCGATCTCCGGGCGCGGGCCGGCGGAGGTCGCACGCGGCGCGGACGCGTTCTGGTCGCGGTTCTCCGGGCTCCACGCACGCGTGTCGGACATCGAGGGCCGCGCGCGCCGACAGCTGGGAACGCTGGGCGGAGGCAACCACTTTGCCGAGCTCTGCACCGACACCGACGGGCAGGTCTGGCTCCAGCTCCACTCGGGGTCGCGCAACATCGGCAAGACGCTCGCCGAGCAGCACGTGGCGGTCGCGAAGCGCCTCGAGCACAACCAGGGGCTCGTGGACCGTGAGCTCGCCGTGTTCCTCGGCGGCACGCCGGAGATGGACGCCTACCTCGCCGACCTGTGGTGGGCGCAGGAGTACGCGGCACGCTCCCGTGCGGTCATGATGACGCTCGTCGTGGACGCGGTGCGCGCGTCCTTCCCCGGGCGCGAGATCGCGTTCGAGGAGGCCGTGAACGTCCACCACAACTACGTCGCGGTCGAGCGCGTGGGCGACCAGGAGCTCGTCGTGACGCGCAAGGGCGCGATCCGGGCGGGAAAGGGCGACCTCGGCCTGATCCCCGGGTCCATGGGCACCGGCTCGTTCGTCGTGCGCGGGCTCGGGAACCCGGAGTCGTACTGGTCGGCGTCGCACGGCGCGGGGCGTCGGATGTCCCGCACCAAGGCGAAGAAGACGTTCACGCTCGACGACCTCGCGGCCCAGACCGCGGGCGTCGAGTGCCGCAAGGACGCCGGGGTGCTCGACGAGATCCCGGGCGCGTACAAGGACCTCGACGAGGTCATCAGCGCGCAGTCCGACCTCGTCGAGGTCGTCGCGCGGCTCACGACGCTCCTCTGCGTCAAGGGCTGAGCGCTTCTCGTCGCACCGAACATGCGGTTCGGGAGTGTCCGGGTGCACGGACGCTCCCGAACCGCATGCTCGGCCGGGTGGTGGCGACCGGGTGAGAAGCGCGCCACGTGTCGTTGAATCCTTGACTTCTGATCGACCGCCGTCAAAACTCGCTGCATCGGCAGCAGCCGACGTCCACGCACGCAGGAGTGCGCGCGCCGCCGGGCTGCCCACGGTGATGGCGAGCGGATGCCCGGCTCGCGCTCTCGACGACGAGGGAGAAGCACGCATGAATTTGTTCAGCGGCACGACGATCAGACGGGCGGTGGCGGCGGCGGTCGCGCTGCCGGTCGCCGGGGGAGCGACGCTCGTGGCGGCCGTCCCCGCGGCGGCGGACGACGAGGAGTACAAGATCCTCGTCGTCGGCGAGACGCTCGGCTTCCGGCACTCGCACATCGACGACACGACGCTCGCCCTCATCGACCTCGGTGAGGAGAACGGGTTCACCGTCGACGTGTGGGACCCGCCGAACAGCTCGTCGGGCTGGTGGGGACCCGGCTCGCCCGGTCAGCCCGACCTGACGATGGACTCGTCGCCGTTCACGAGCGCGGAGAACCTGTCGCAGTACGCGACCATCGTGTTCGCCTCGCCGGTCGACAACACGAACTCGCTCAACCCGGCGACGCCGCGCCTGCTCGACGACGCGGAGCTGGCCGCGTTCCAGGGCTACATCCGTGGCGGGGGCGGGTACGTCGGTCTGCACGCCGCGACGGACACGATGCACACCGTGCCCTGGTACAGCGAGCTCACGGGTGGCGGCGCGCGGTTCATCAGCCACCCGGCGCAGCAGACGGCGACGATGCGGGTCGAGAGCCCCGCGCACCCGTCGACCGCGCACCTGCCGGCCGTCTGGGAGCGGTTCGACGAGTGGTACAACTACTCGACCAACCCGCGCGACGACGTCCACGTGCTCCTCACGCTGGACGAGTCGACCTACTCCCCGGGCAACGGCGCGATGGGTGAGGACCACCCGATCTCGTGGTGCCACAACTTCGAGGGCGGTCGCTCGTGGTACGAGGGCGCCGGCCACACCGACGAGTCCTGGACCGACCCGCTGTTCCTCGAGCACGTGCTCAAGGGCATCGAGTGGACCGCGGGCAAGGTCGAGGGCGGCGGCAACTGCGTCACGTTCCCCGAGGTCGAGGGCATGGTCGCCGGGCTCGACACCTCGGCGGTCGGGGACAGCGTGATCGCCGGCGCGATCGCGTCGCTGCTCGGCAGCGCGCGCTCCGCGGCCGACGACGGCGACCCGGCCACGGCCGTCCAGGTGCTGGGCGCTGCCCGCGCGCTCGTCGACCACCTGTCGGCGGCGGCGGGCGACCGCGCGCTGCTCGCGACGAAGATCGACGACCTCGTCGACTGGCAGACCGGGCTCGTCGACGACGGCCCGTCGCTCGACCTCGCGGCCGAGGCCGAGCTGCGGACGATGGGCGGCAAGCAGTACCTCGCGGTGCGCGTGCTCAACGAGGACGAGACGCCCGTCGACATCACCGTGACGACGCCGTACGGCTCGAAGTCGTTCGCGGGCGTCGCGCCCGCCGCGAACGCCTACCCGGCGTTCGCGACCCGGCTCGTCGAGGTCCCCGGTGGCGAGGTGACGGTCACGGCGAGCGCCGAGCGCGACGGCGAGACCGTGACCGAGGAGATCGCGCTCGCGTACGCGGGCACGGCCTGACGTTCCCGACGTCGCCCGTCGCGCCCTCGCGGGTGCGGCGGGCGACGTCGTCGTGCTGGGGGACCGCGGCCCGGGTGATGTCGGTCACCCGGGGTCGCCGCCGCGTCATGACCGCGTCCCGTGCGCGTCTCATCCTGCGAGGGGCCGGCGATCCCGCGCCCCCGGACGAGAGGCGAGCATGCACGCGCACCACCTGACCGGGCACCCGACCGGGGGCACCGAGCCGTCCCCGGACTCGCGGCCGGACGACCCGGCGACCGCCGACGACCCGGCGACCGCCGACGGCGTGGTGATTTCCGAGGGCGCACCGGCCGACGCGGGTCCGTCCGACGCGGAGCTCGCGGACGCCGTGCGCGGCGGGGACGTCCAGGCGTTCGCCACCCTGTGGGACCGGCACGCCGGGGCGGGCCGTGCGGCGGCGCGCCGGATCACGTCCACCTACGACCCGGACGACCTCCTCCAGGAGGCGTTCGTGCGCGTCCTGCACGCGCTCCAGTCCGGCGCCGGGCCGACGGGCCCGTTCCGCCCGTACCTCTACACGACCCTGCGGGCGGTCGCCGCGACGTGGTCGCGCACGCCCGACCCGTACCCCGTGGACGAGGTGCCGGAGGTCGTCGACGAGCGCGACGCGACCGCGCTCGTGCTCGAGCGCTCGGT
Organism: Cellulosimicrobium composti; assembly: GCF_010287905.1. Taxonomy (NCBI): domain Bacteria; kingdom Bacillati; phylum Actinomycetota; class Actinomycetes; order Micrococcales; family Promicromonosporaceae; genus Cellulosimicrobium; species Cellulosimicrobium composti. The sequence continues at coordinate 506 of NZ_JAAFAN010000004.1, read as the reverse complement.
CACGGCGCGCGCGTTCCGGCGCCTGCCCGAGCGCTGGCAGACCGTCCTCTGGTACACCGAGGTCGAGGGGATGGAGCCGCGCGAGGCGGCGCCGCTGCTCGGCCTGTCCGCGTCGGCGACCGCCGCGCTCGCGTACCGGGCGCGCGAGGGGCTGCGGCGCGAGTGGCTCCAGGCGCACGTCACGACGGAGTCGGTCGCGCCCGAGTGTCGTTGGACGGCGGAGCGGCTCGGCGACCACGCGCGCGGCGCGCTGCCCCGCGCGGCGCGCGACCGCGTCGAGGACCACCTCACCGGGTGCCTCGCGTGCTCGATCCTCGCCGAGGAGGTCGACGACGTCGCCTCGCGACTGCGCGCCGTCCTGCTGCCGCTCGTGCTCGGCGTCCCCGCGGCGCTCGGCGCGGCGGGCACGGTCGCGCCCGTGGTCGCCGCGGCCGCCGCCCCCGCGCTGGAGAGCCCCCCCCCCGCCCCCCCCGGCAAGGGCGGGCCGCCCGGCCGCGCCGCGGGGG
>NZ_JAAFAN010000049.1:0-34135 GCF_010287905.1 Cellulosimicrobium composti | reverse complement strand
CGGCTGGCGCGGGGGACGCCGGGGCGGTCGCCGCGGGTGCGGCCGGGGCGGGCTCGGCGGCGCGGCGACGACGGCGCGCGGTCCCCGGCTCGACCGTGCCGTACCCGACGAGCACCGAGCCCGAGCCCGACGCGGCGGGCGGCACGGCGTCCGCGGCCGGTGCGTCCGCGCCGTCGGGCACGGTCGCCGCGGGGGCGGACGGGATCGCGGGCGCCTCGCCCGCGGGGTCGGTGTCCACGACGATGATCGGCACGCCGACCTCGACCGTCGTGCCCTCGGGCGCGAGGATCTCGCTGACCACGCCCGTGTACGGCGACGGCAGCTCGACGAGCGACTTCGCCGTCTCGATCTCCACGATCGTCTGGTTGACCGTCACGGCGTCGCCCACGGCGACGTGCCACTGCACGATCTCGGCCTCGGTGAGGCCCTCGCCCGCGTCGGGGAGGTTGAACTTCTCGAAGGTGGGCACTGCGTGGTCCTCCTGGTGGTCCCGGTCGTCCCGCTCGGCGTGGGTGCGCCGCGTCAGAACGCGAACGCGCGGTCGACGGCGTCGAGCACGCGGTCGAGGCTCGGCAGGTAGTCGTGCTCGATCTTCGCGACGGGGTACGGCGTGTGGAAGCCGCCGACGCGCAGCACGGGCGCCTCGAGCGAGTAGAAGCACTCCTCCGTCACGCGTGCGGCGACCTCGGCGCCCGAGCCCAGGTAGGTGGGGGCCTCGTGCACGACGACGCAGCGCCCCGTCCGGCGGACGGACTCCACGACGGTCGCGGTGTCGAGCGGGGAGATGCTGCGCAGGTCCACGACCTCGACGCTGCGGCCCTCCTGCTCGGCCGCGGCGGCGGCGCGGAGCGCGGTCGCGACGGTCGGCCCGTACGCGACGAGCGTCAGGTCGGTGCCGGGCCGGACGACGCGCGCGCGGTCGAGCACGGTCGCGCCCTCGCCGCGGCCCGCGACGTCGACCGGGCCCTTCTCCCAGTAGCGGCCCTTGGGCTCGAAGAAGAGCACCGGGTCCGGCGAGGCGATGGCCTCCTGGATCATCGTGTACGCGTCCTGCGGCGTGGACGGCGACACGACGCGCAGGCCCGCGGTGTGCGCGAAGAGCGCCTCGGGGCTCTCGCTGTGGTGCTCGACGGCGCCGATCCCGCCGCCGTACGGCACGCGGATGACGACGGGCACCTGGAGCGCCCCGCCCGAGCGGTAGCCCATCTTCGCGAGCTGCGTCGTGATCTGGTCGTACGCCGGGAAGATGAACCCGTCGAACTGGATCTCGCACACCGGGCGGTAGCCGCGCAGCGCGAGGCCGATCGCCGTGCCGAGGATGCCCGACTCCGCGAGCGGCGTGTCCACCACGCGGTCCTCGCCGAAGTCCTTCTGCAGCCCGTCGGTCACGCGGAACACGCCGCCCAGGGCGCCGATGTCCTCGCCCATGAGCAGCACCTTGGGGTCGGTCTCGAGCGACCGGCGCAGCCCCTCGTTGATCGCGCGGGCGAGGGTCAGGGTCTTGCTCTCGCTCATCGGGCCACCTCCGCGACCGGCTCCTCGAAGGACTGCTGGTAGTCGGCGAACCACGCCCTCTCGCGCTCGACCACGGCGTTCGGGGTCGCGTAGACGTGGTCGAACATCGTCGAGGGGTCGGGCGCGCCGAGCGCACGGACCTCGTCGCGCAGGCGCTCGCCCAGGGCGTCGGCCTCGGCCTCGACGTCCGCGGCGAACGCGTCGTCCCACGCGCCCTCGGCGCGCAGCAGGTTCTCGAGCCGCTCGATCGGGTCGCGGCGGCGCCAGTACTCCTCTTGCGCGCGCGACCGGTACTTGGTCGGGTCGTCCGACGTCGTGTGCGCGCCCATGCGGTACGTGAACGCCTCGACGAACGTGGGACCGCCGCCGCTGCGCGCGCGCTCCAGCGCCTCCGCCGTCACGGCGTAGCACGCGAGGACGTCGTTGCCGTCGACGCGCACGCTCGGGACGCCGAACCCGCCGCCGCGCCGGTAGAGCGGCACGCGCGACTGCTTGGTCGTCGGCTCCGAGATCGCCCACTGGTTGTTCTGGCAGAAGAAGACGACAGGCGCGTTGTTGACCGCCGCGAACACGAGCGCCTCGTTGACGTCACCCTGCGACGTCGCGCCGTCGCCGAAGTACGTGACGACCGCCGTGTCCCGCTTCGGGTCGCCCGAGCCGACGAGCCCGTCGCGCTGGACGCCCATCGCGTACCCGGTCGCGTGCAGCGTGTGCGACCCGATGACGAGCGTGTACAGGTGGAGGTTGTGCTCCTTCGGGTCCCACCCGCCGTGGTCCACACCCCGGAACAGGCGCAGGCGCGCCGTCGGGTCGACGCCCCGCACGTGCGAGACGCCGTGCTCCCGGTAGGACGGGAAGACGTAGTCCTGGGGGGCGAGCGCCCGGCCGGAGCCGATCTGGGCCGCCTCCTGGCCCTTCGCCTGCGCGTAGAGGCCGAGCTCGCCCTGGCGCTGGAGCGACGTCGCCTCGTCGTCGAAGCGGCGCGTGAGCACCATGTCGCGGTAGAGCCCGCGCAGCGCGTCGGCGTCGAGGTGGGCCACGCGCCCGCGGTAGGCGTCGGTCTCGGGGGTCGTGACGCGGGCACCGGCCGGGGTCACGAGCTGGATCAGGGGGGCGTCGTCGGGACCGCCCGCGACGTCGGGAAGGTCGGGGGGCGTGCTCGCGCCGCTGGTCCTCGCGTCGTTCTCGGTCACGCGACTCTCCTTCGGTACGGCCCGGCCGGGGCGGCCGGCCCGCTCGGGGGCAGGAGGCACCTCGCAGGGCGCCGTCGGAACCTACGTCTCCGTAGCCTACGCAAGCGTAGGCTACGTCCCCGTAGGTTGCGCTGCCGACGTGTCGCCCAACGTCTGCGACAGGAGCCTGTAGGTAACCTCCAATCCCCACCGGGGCTCCCCCGCCCGGCCGGGGGTGGGCCCTACCGCGGGTACACGCCTCCCGCGCGCAGCGCGTCGCGCTCCCGGAGCACGGGCCACCGGGAGAACGCGAACACGAGGAACATGACGACGTTGAGGATCGGCAGGAGCCCGACGAGGACCCACCAGCCGGAGTAGCCGGCCTTCTGGATGATCCGGACGTAGGCGACGAGGAAGATCACCGCGACCGCCACGTAGGCGACGACCGCGACGCCGCCGAACAGCCAGCCGTAGTCCTCCGCGAGCTGGTTCGAGTCGATGGTGTCCATGCTCGCGAGTGTTCTCGCGCCGACGACGTCCGGCAACAGGACCGCTCGGGTCCCCGCCCCGGGGGGAAGGCTCAGAGCCAGGTGGCACTCACACGGAGGAACAGGTCCGTCGCCTCCGGCTCGCCCACGCTCACGCGCAGCCCCTCGCCCGCGAACGGCCGCACGATCGCCCCGGCCGCGCGGGCCTCCTCGGCGCGCTGCAGCGTGCGCTCCCCCAGGTCGAACCACACGAAGTTCGCCTGCGACTCGGGCAGCGACCAGCCCTGGTCCCGCAGGCCCTCGACGAGGCGCGCGCGGTCCGCCACGAGGTGCTCGACGCGCTGCAGGAGCTCCTCGCGCGCCGCGAGCGACGCGAGCGCGGCGCGCTGCGCGACGTGGGAGACGCCGAACGGCGTCGAGACGGCGCGGATCCCTGCCGCGAGGCGCGGGCGCGCGACGGCGTACCCCACGCGCAGGCCCGCCAGGCCGTACGCCTTGGAGAACGTGCGCAGCAGCACGACGTTCGGGCGCTGCGCGTACACGGCGAGCCCGTCGGGCGCCTCAGGGTCGCGGACGAACTCGAGGTACGCCTCGTCGAGCACGACGAGCACGTCGGACGGCACGGCGTCGAGGAACGTCTCGAGCTCGTCGCGGTGGACCACGGGCCCCGTCGGGTTGTTGGGCGAGCACACCATGACGACGCGCGTGCGGTCGGTGACCGCCGCCGCCATGCCCGGCAGGTCGAGCCGCCCCTGGTCCGCGCCGGTGAGCAGCGGCACCTGCACGGACGACGCCCCCGCGACGGCGACCGCGATCGGGTACGCCTCGAACGACCGCCACGGGTACACGACCTCGTCGCCCGGCTGCACGACCGTCTGGAGCACGTGCGCGAGCACCGCGACCGAGCCGTTGCCCACCACGACCTCGTCCGCGCCCACGCCCAGGTGGTCCGCGAGCGCCTCGGTGAGCTCGGTCGCGTACATGTCCGGGTAGCGGTTCACGTCCGCCGCGGCGTCCGCGATCGCCGCGAGCACCGACGGCAGCGGCGGGTACGGGTTCTCGTTCGAGGAGAGCTTGAACGCCGCCGCGCCGGGCGCGACGCGCGCCCCGGGGACGTAGGCCGGGAGGGCGGAGACGGCGGGACGCAGGGGGACGCGGGGTTCGTGGGCCACGGTCCTCGATCATGCCAGCATCCGGCGGCGGTGGGCGCCGCGGGCGGACGCGTCGGACAAACCACCCGTGTGCGACAGCCGCCGCACCCTTCCCGCCGCCGACCAGGTCGGAGACCGGACCGTCCGCCGCGGCACGGTCGTCGGACCGGGATGTCCCACGGTGATCGTCGGCGGGTGATGACAGGATGGCGGCATGAGCTTCGTCGTCCGCGTCCTCGTCACCGGCCTCGCGATCTGGCTCACGAGCCTGCTCATCGACGAGCACTTCCAGATCGTCGGGTCCGACACCGCCGGCGGGAAGGTCGTCATCATCCTCGTGGTGGCGCTGCTCTACTCGCTCGTGAACGCGGTCATCAAACCGATCGTGCAGGTCCTGTCCATCCCGCTCTACATCCTCACGCTCGGCCTGTTCTCGCTCGTCGTCAACGCGCTCATGCTCATGCTCACCGCGTGGATCACGGAGCAGACGGACTGGGGCATCCGCATCGTCGGCGGGTTCTGGTGGGCCCTGCTCGCCGCGCTCGTCATCGCCGTGCTCAACTTCGCGATCTCGGCCGTCGTGCCGAAGGCGAAGAAGCGCTGACACCGGCGGGGCCCGGTTCGCGGGAGCGGGCGTCGTCACCGCACGTCACCGTCGCCCTCCGCGCCGTCCGGGCCCGGCGCGGTGAGGTCGCCGGCCCCCAAGCCCCCCGTCGTCGGGAACCCGGGCACCGCGGGCGGTGACCCCGGCGTCGTCACCCCGGGGACCGGGAACCCGGGCGCGCCGGGGAACGGCACGGCCGGGGCCCACGGGGGCGCGAGAGGCCTCGGGACCGCCACGTCCCCGATGCAGAACGTGGTGTCGGGGTCGGGGACGAGGCGCGACTCGTAGAGGAGCGGCTCGTCGGCGTCCCCGTCGAGCAGCAGCTCGACGTCCGCGAGGTGCTCCTCGAGCCCGCGGTCGCCCACCTCCGTCGCGGCGTCCAGCACCTCCTGGTGGAAGTGCACGCTGTGCGGGATCTCGAGCGGCGGGCCACCGCCCGGGGCCGTGAAGGTCCCCGTGACCGTGACCTGGTCCGGCGTCGCGCGGTTCTCGGCGCCGTCGACGCCGGAGACCCCCTCCTCACGGGCCTCCACGTGCGTGGCCGTGATGCCCGGCGGAAGAAAGTGCCCCGCGACGGGCGACCCGGCCGTCACGACGTGCCGCACCTGGTACGTCCCGACCGTCGCCGCCGCGACCGTCGCCGCGATGATGCCGCCCTGGCTGTGCCCCACGAGCACGACGTCGTCGTCCGGCCCGATCCCGGCCTGCCGCATCGCCTCCATCACGGCGCGGGCGCTGTCCGCGTCCGCCCGCACCGCCGGGTCGTCGTCCATGAGCTGGTAGTTCGACGTCATGTTGTAGACCGACCCGGGGTTGAGGAGCTGCGTGCCGGGGATCGCGACGACCCACGTGAGCGTGCCGTCGTCCTTGACGATCCGCTGGATGCTGAGCGTCGAGTCCTTCTCCAGCGCGTCCACGGCGCCGAGCGCGGACCGCACGTCCGTGGGCGTCGGCAGGTCGGGGGACGGGCCGAGCGGCCGGACCTCGGGATCGGGCAGGAACCGGTCCCGCAGCGGTTGCAGCATCCCCCGCAGCACCGAGGCCCCGTTGCCGACGGTCGGCATGCGGTACCAGGGCCGGTCGACGTCGAGCAGGCCGACCGCCCGGCTCAGCGCGCGGACGGTGGCAGGGTGCAGCGACTCCCCCGTGGTGACGAGCCGCCCCCAGGACGGTCGTCCCCCCAGGAGCGAGTCCACGAACCCGAGGACTCCCGCGGCCAGGACGGCGTTGACCCCGGCCGCCGCGGCACCGATCGGGCTGAAGCCGCCGACCGCGAGCAGACCCGCGTCCTCCCACAGGGCCTTCGCCGTCGCGTCGGCGTCGTCGTAGACGCGCACGGCCTGGTGCAGCCGCGACCCGAGACGACGGAGCTCCCGCTCCTGCTCCTGCGCGACGCCGATCGCGAGGTCGAACGCCTCGAGCGCGGCCGCGCGGGCGGCGCGGACATCGGCGGGCCAGACGCGCACCGCGTCGGTGCTCCACCCGCCGGCGGCCGCGACCGTCGTCGACGGCGCGCCGAGGCGTCCACCCCAGGTCGTCGGGCTCGCCGCAGCGGCGGACACGGACTCGCGCGCACGACGCAGCGCCGCGAGGCTCGCCCCGACGAGGTCGGCCCGCACGGTGAGCGCGACGGCCTGCGCGACGACCGCCGCCGTCTCGATCGCGGTGGGCTCCGTGCCGCCGCGCACCACGACGGTCGGCGCCGGACGGGCGTCGCTCACGACGCGACCGCCGCGGCGGCCTCGGCACGGACCCGAGCGACCTCCGCCTCGGCGGCGACCGTGAGCGCGTCGAGGCGCAGGAGGCAGCTGTCGAGGAGCATGCCGAGCCGCAGGATCCCGCTGCGGCACGTGGCGGTCGCGTCGTCGTACGCCTGCCGGGCATGGCCCGCCCACGGCAGGTCCGGGGTGACGAGCGCGGCGCCGGCCCGCACGGTGTCGTCGGACGCGGTGAGCACGGCGGTGCGCGCGGCGGTGATCTCGAACGGGGCCGCGACGCACGGTGGTGGCGCGGAGGGCGGGGCGGTCATGACGGGGACCGTACGGAAGGACGCCGCGCTCTCCTGCCGGGTTCGTGCGCAGGTGTGGACGGCCTCGTACACGGACCGTCCTGGGGACGGCCCGGCCCGGCGCCACGCCTCGGGTGCCCGGACTGCGGGAGGGGCGGGCCGCCGTCGGGCACGCGTGGGAGAATCAGGGGCGTGCCCGAGAACCCTGCCGCAGACACCCCTGCCCGCGTGTCCCTCGCCGAGGTGACCCCGCCCATCGCGCTCGGCCCGCTCGACGGCCGCTACCGCGCGGCGGTCGCGCCGCTCGTCGACCACCTGAGCGAGGCCGCGCTCAACCGCGAGCGCATCCACGTCGAGGTCGAGTGGCTGATCACGCTGTGCAACGGCGTCCCGGGCGTCACCGACGGTCCCGTCGTGCCCGGCGCGCCCCACCTCTCCGACGCGGAGGTCGCCTACCTCCGCCGCATCCCCGCGACGTTCGGCGCCGACGAGATTGCCGAGCTCGGCGCGATCGAGCGCGAGACGGTGCACGACGTGAAGGCGGTCGAGTACTTCGTCAAGCGCCGACTCGCTGCCGCGCCCGACGCCCTCGGCTCGGACACCGTGCTGCCCGGCGTCGGCGAGCTCGTGCACTTCGCGTGCACGAGCGAGGACGTGAACAACCTCTCGTACGCGCTCATGGTGCGCGGCGCCGTCGAGCAGGTGTGGCTGCCCGCCGCGACGGCGCTCGCCGACCAGCTCGCCGGCATGGCGCGCGAGCACGCCGACGTGCCGATGCTCTCGCGCACGCACGGCCAGCCCGCCACCCCGACGACGCTCGGCAAGGAGCTCGCCGTGCTCGCGCACCGGCTGCGCCGCCAGCTCCGCCGCGTCGGCTCGGCGGAGTACCTGGGCAAGCTCAACGGCGCGACGGGCACGTACGGCGCGCACACCGTCGCCGTCCCGGGCGTGGACTGGCCCGCGGTCTCGAAGCACTTCGTCGAGGGCCTCGGCCTCACGTGGAACCCGCTGACGACCCAGATCGAGTCGCACGACTGGCAGGCCGAGCTCTACAGCGACGTCGCGCGGTTCAACCGGATCCTCCACAACCTCGCGACCGACGTGTGGACCTACATCTCGCTCGGGTTCTTCACGCAGATCCCCGTGCCGGGCGCGACCGGGTCGTCGACCATGCCGCACAAGGTCAACCCGATCCGGTTCGAGAATGCCGAGGCGAACCTCGAGATCTCGTCCGCGCTGCTCGACACGCTCGCCTCGACGCTCGTGACGTCGCGCCTCCAGCGCGACCTCACCGACTCCACGACGCAGCGCAACATCGGCCCCGCGTTCGGCCACTCGCTCCTCGCGATCGACAACGTGCGCCGCGGCCTGAAGGCCCTCGCCGCGAACGCCGACCTCATGGCGGCGGACCTCGACGAGAACTGGGAGGTGCTCGGCGAGCCCATCCAGTCGGCCATGCGCGCGGCGTCCGTCGCGGGCGTGCCCGGCATGGAGAACCCGTACGAGCGCCTCAAGGACCTCACGCGCGGCCAGCGCGTCGACGCCGCGCGCCTGCGCGAGTTCGTCGCGGGCCTCGGCCTGCCCGACGACGTCGCGCAGCGCCTCGCCGACCTCACCCCGGCCGCCTACACCGGCCTCGCGTCGCGCCTCGTGGCGGACTACCTGGACTGACCCGGCCCCGCGCCGAGCACGGGGTTGCTGTCGTCATCCGGCGGATAACGACGGCAACCCCGTTCTCGTCCGCGCGCAGGGTCGTGCTCGACGGCGCGGGTGTCAGACGGCGGCCCACTCGCCCGGGCGCGACGCGCCCCTGCCCGCGCCCGCAGCGCCGATGAGTGCACGGTGCGCTGCGCGGGACTCGGCGAGCTCGTCGAGACGGTTGACGACCCACCGCGCGACGAGCGTCGCGGCCAGGGACAGCCCGACCACGCCGAGCACGTTGCCCAGGTCCACGGCCGTCGTGTCGAGCGCGCCGGACCACAGGAGGTCCGAGTGCGCGACCACCAGGGCGACCAGGACGCCCCCGAGCACGGGAGCGGCCTGGCGCACCGGCCGCACCGCCACCAGCGCCGCGACGGAGCCCACGACCGCCGCGACGGTCGCCGCCAGGGTCAGGGGGTAGCCCGGGGCCGACACCCAGACGCCCTCCTCCGCGGTGTCGGCGACGCTCCGCGGCACCGAGGCCGCGAGCACGGCCGCGGTCAGCCAGACCGTCGCCGTCGCGGCACGAGCCCCCACGGCGCGTGAGGTGCGCCGGGTGATGCTGAGCACCGCCAGGACGTAGGCCGCGAGAGCCACGGCCCAACCCGTCGCCTGGAACGCGACGGACGCGCGCTCGGCCGAGACCAGGGCGCCTGCGGCCACGACGCCCGCCGCCGCCGCGAGACCCGACAGCACCAGAGCCGTGCGCCGCAGGCCGGCGAACAGGGACACGACGGCGCCCCACCACAGCACCCACGCCGGCGCGAGCGGGACAGCGACGACCGCGAGGACGACGGGCACCCACGCCGACCAGGCGCCGCCGAGCGACAGGTCGCGCGGATCGGCAGCTCCCGCGAGCACCGCCTGCACGACGGCCTGCGTCGCGGGACCGGCAAGCAGCGCCGTCAGGGCGACCACGACCACGACACTCGCCGACGACCTCTGCCGCTCGGTCGCCCCCAAGGGCGCGAGCAGCCACTCCCGGGCGGCGGCACGCACGAGGTCCCACCGCTCGGCACGGGTCGGACGGGACTGTCCGGGCCGCGCGCCGTCGAGCAGATGGCCGAGCATCTCCGCCTCGTGCGCGCGCCGGTAGGTGTACGGGAACAGGCGCAGCAGCCGCTGGTAGTCCCGCACGAGGACCGGCGGCACGGGCACCGTCCCGGCGAGCGCCGCCGTCGGGCCGTGGTGTTCCGCCGTGGTGGCGGGGACCGCCGTCGGGCTGTGACGCCCAGCCGTGGTGGCGGACGCCGCCGGCGTGCCGTCGTCCGGCGTGACGATGGCACCGTCGTGCCCGCTCATGCCAGGACCGCCCGTCCAGAGAGGCCGTCGGCCCTCCCTCGGGCCGGACGCGCGGTCGCGCCCGACCCTGCCGACCCGACCGTGCGGCGTCGGGCGGCGAGGCGCTCGAGCGCGCGCCGGGCCTGGGCCTCGGCGCGCTCGGCCTCGGTGGCGAGGCGCTCACCGCCCTCGGGGGTGAGCCGGTAGTAGCGGCGCAGACGGGAGTCGACGACCTCCTCGTGGTCGACCTCGACGAGCCCGGCGGCGACGAGCCGGTCGATCGCGCCGTAGAGCGTCCCGGCGCGCAGCGTCACGCGTCCCGCGGAGCTCGACTCGACGTCCTGCGCGATGCCGTACCCGTGCAGCGGCCCTGCGGCGAGGGCGGACAGCACGAGGAACGCGGGTTCCTGGAGCGGTTTGGATGCCATGTCGTCGACCATACTCTCGTCACGATGGTATCCGGGAGACCCGCCGGCCCCGGCGCGTCGACCACGGACCTGCGCGCTGTCGAGCACGGGGTTGCTGCCGCTATCGGCTCTATTCCGGCAGCAACCTCGTGTTCGGCGGGACGGGTGAGAACAGCTTGGCGGAAACCTTCACAGAATCGGAGTTCCGTGAAACTATCTGCCAAACACCTCGACGACCCGGAGGATCAGCAATGACGCTCGACAGCTCCCCCACGTCCCCCGCCCCGGCGCCGGCCGGGGTCGGGCGACGGCAGTTCCTCACCCTCGCGACGGCCGGCGTCGCGGCGAGCACGCTCACCGTCACGGTCGGCTCGCTCACGCCCGCGGCGGCCCTCACCGCGCCCGGCGGCACGACGCTCGCCACGGGCGGCACGGCCCCGACGCCCCGCAAGCGCGAGCTGCGCGCGATGTGGATCTCGAGCGTCGTCAACATCGACTGGCCGTCGGCGTCCGGGCTCTCGGCCGAGCAGCAGAAGGCCGAGCTGCTGCACTGGCTCGACGTCGCGCGCGACTTCCGTCTCAACGCCGTGTTCGTCCAGGTGCGCCCGACGGCGGACGCGTTCTGGCCGAGCCCGTACGAGCCGTGGTCGCAGTACCTCACGGGCGTCCAGGGCAAGGACCCGGGCTACGACCCGCTCGGGTTCGTCGTCGAGCAGTGCCACCAGCGCAACCTCGAGATCCACGCCTGGTACAACCCGTACCGCGTGTCGATGCAGGCGGACCCGACCCAGCTCGTGCCCGAGCACCCGGCGCGGCAGCACCCGGAGTGGGTGTGGGCGTACGGCGGCAAGCTGTACTTCGACCCGGGCCTGCCCGAGGCCCAGGAGCACATCACGACCGCGATCCTGCACAGCGTCGAGCACTACGACATCGACGGCGTGCACTTCGACGACTACTTCTACCCGTACGCGGTCGCGGGCGAGACGATCCCGGACGCGGAGACGTTCACGACGCACGGGGCGGGCTTCGACCGGATCGAGGACTGGCGCCGGCACAACGTCGACACGTTCGTGCGGACGATCTCGCAGCGCATCAAGCAGACCAAGCCGTGGGTCAAGTTCGGCATCAGCCCGTTCGGCATCTGGCGCAACGCGTCGACGGACCCGCGCGGCTCGCAGACGGGCGGCTCGCAGTCGTACGACATGCAGTTCGCGGACACCCGCAAGTGGGTGCTCGAGGGCTGGCTCGACTACATCAACCCGCAGATCTACTGGCAGTTCGGCCTCGCCGTCGCCGACTACGCCAAGCTCGTGCCGTGGTGGGCCGACGTGGCCGCCCAGTCGGGCACGCACCTGTACGTCGGCGAGGCGCTGTACAAGGTGACGTCGGGCGTCTTCACCGACCCGGCGGAGCTCTCGAACCACCTGACGTTCTGCCAGGAGCAGGAGCACCCGGTGCACGGCAACGTGTACTTCTCCGCCAACCACGTGCCCGCCGACCCGCAGGGCGCGATGACCCGGGTGCGCGACGACCACTACCGCTACCCGGCCATCGTGCCCGCGATGCCGCACCTGCCGAGCACGCCCGTCCGCACGCCCGTCCTCGCGTGGGCCGGGTGGCGCGACGACGGCATCCGGGTCCACTGGACCGACGCGGGCGGCCGTCGGTTCGCGGCGACGTCGTTCGCGATCTACCGTGCTGACGGGTGGGTGAAGCACGTGGACACCGAGAACCCCGCGAACCTCGTCGCGACGCAGCGCGCGGAGGGTCGGGTGGTCCAGGACTTCCTCGACCCGACGGCGGTGCGGGGGCGCCGCTACACGTACGCCGTGACCGCGCTCGACCGGGTCTGGAACGAGTCCGCACCGAGCAAGGTCCGCTGGTCGGTGTGACGATCGTCGTGCCGGGCCTCGGCCCGGCACGATCGCCCTTCGCCGGAACTGGGGCCGCGCGAGGGGCAGGCCCGACGGCGCGTGGCTCGCTGGGTGCGCCACGCGCCGTCGCGGGTCCCCGGCGGCTCGTCGCCGTCGCACGGGACGACGTCACCGGGGCCGGAGACGTACGGGGTCGGCGTCGCACGGATGGCACAGTGGGGGCGTGACCGCACGCCCCCTCCCCGACCCGAGCACCACCACCGCACCCCGGCCGGACGCCGGCGGCGTCGCCGCGGCCCGCGCCGCCGCGACGAGAGACCCCACGCCCGGCGATCCCGCGCCCGGCGACCTCGCACCGGACGACGCCACGCTGCCGCCGCTGCGGACGGTCGGGTGGGTCAACGTCCGCGACGGACGCCTCCTCGCCGTCCGCACCACGGGCAAGGACCGCTTCTTCATGCCGGGCGGCAAGGTCGAGCCCGGCGAGTCCGACGCCGACGCCCTCGTGCGCGAGATCCACGAGGAGCTGGGCGTGCGCCTCGACCCGGCGTCCGTCCGTCCGGGCTTCGTGGCCGAGGCTCCGGGCCACGGGCTGGGCGGGCGCGTCGTGCGCATGCACTGCATGTACGCCGAGCCGGAGCCGGGCTCGCCCGAGCCCGCGCCGAGCGCGGAGATCGCGGAGCTCGCGTGGCTCACGCCCGCGGACGCGCACCGCGTCCCGCCCGCCGGCCGCATCGTCCTGGACCGCCTCGCCGGGGTTCTCGCCGGCTGACGCCACGGGGACGTGGGGAGGGATGGGGACCTCGCCCCATCCGCCTCCCGCGACGCGGCGCGTCTCCCCCACGTACGCTCCGGTGGCACGGACCGCAGCGACAGAGGGACGACCATGGGGTTCTACGGCGCCGACATCGGCGAGCTGCGCCGGCTCGCGCAGAGCCTCACGACCGCGACCGGCGCTCTCGAGTCGACACGGCGCGCCCTCGACACGACGGTCAGCGGTGCGCGCTGGGCGGGCGCGGACGGCGACGAGCTCCGCGGCCGGTGGACCGCCGAGCTGGGTCCCGCCCTCACCGCCGCGGCCGCGGCCCTGCGCGACGCCGCGGACGCCGTGCGGCGCAACGCCGACCAGCAGGAGTCCGCGAGCACCGGGGGCCCGGGCGGCGGGCCGGGCGGGTCCGGGAGCCCCGGCGCCGGAGGCAGCGGTCCCGGCGGCAGCGGCTCGGGCGGCACCGGCGCGGACGACGGCGGCGGCACCCCGGGCGGTCCCACGGTCACCGTCAAGGGCGACCGCACCGCCGGCACCGACGACTCGAGCCTCGGGCGACCCGCCACGGAGGGCACGGACGCGAAGGTCGGCGTCGGCGTCTCGCACGACCCCGAGGCCGGCTCGACGACCGTCTCGGGCACCGGCTCGCTCAAGGACTGGTTCACCGCGTCGAACGGGGCGAAGGTCTCGTTCGGGGTCACCGGGGGCGCCGCGTACACCGAGGGCGAGAAGACCGCGGACGGGTTCACCACCTACACGTCGAAGGCGGACGTCTCGATCGGCGTCGAGGGCGGCGTCTCGAAGGGCGGCACGGGCATCAGCGGCGGGTACACGACCGGCCTGACGTCGGCGTACACCGTGCGGGTGCCCGACGACGCGAACGTCACCGACCCCGGGTCCATCAACCCGTTCGACCCCCGCAGCATGCCGGTCGGGTCGTCCGTGACGATGGACGGCGGCAGCTACACGAAGACGGACCTCGACGCGGCGTTCCGGCACATCGCCGTCGAGTCGTCGGTCAAGGACGCGAGCGGCGTGACGAGCCTCGTCGAGCGCACGGGCGAGGACACGGTCCGCGTCACCGCGGGCCCGACGGAGGCCGTCGCGAACCACGCGGGCCTCGGGCTCGACCTCGACGTCGTGAAGGTCATGCTCGGCAACACGACGTCGCTCGACGGCGCGTCGCTGCGGACGGCCGAGCTCGACCTCTCGACGCCCGAGGGCCAGGCCGCCTACGACGCGTACCTCGTCACGGGCGAGCTCCCGTCGGAGCCGTCGACCGGCGTCTCGGGCACCACGACGATCGAGCGCCTGGAGTACGACTCGACGTCGACGGTCGGCTTCGACACGCCCGTCGGGGGCGCAAAGTGGGAGATCGGGCAGAACACCGGGTCGCTCGTCGCCACGACCTACCCGGACGGCAGCACCGAGCAGCTCCTCACCGCGACGTACTGCGAGCGCGGGGACTTCCGGCTCACGCAGGCGTTCGACGCGTCCGGGACGGAGGACCTCTCGGCGCGCACGTACGCGTTCGACGTCACGGCGGACGACACGTCGTCGCAGTACTTCAACACCCCGGAGTTCTCCGGGTTCTCGCCGTCGGGCGAGGTGGCGCCGGGCCAGCAGGTGACGCTCACGCTCACGGAGTCGCAGATGAGCCGGCTCTCGGAGAGCGTGCGCACCGCGGTCGAGAACGACGCCCTGAACCTCAGGACGCGGGCGATCGTCACGGACTACGACATGAACCCCGTCACGGACCCGTACCAGCTCGCGACGGGCCTCGCCCGCGCGGCGAGCTCCGACCTCGACCTCGTCATGATGATCGCGGAGATCAACGCCGCGGGCGACGGGTCGATCACCGACGGGTCGTCGGCGCGCTTCCCGGGGACCGTGAGCGTCGGCGACTGACCGCGCACCCGCGGGACGCCCGCACGCCCCGGCCCGCCGGCCGGGCCGCCCGGGCCACGCGGGCTCAGCGCGGCTTCGTGGCCGACAGGTAGGTGGTCGAGACGTAGCCCGTCCGGCCGCCCACGGTCACCTTGAGCCACCCCTTCGAGGCCGTGCCCGCGTGCGTGACCGCCGTCCCGCGGGGCAGCTTGGCCACCACGGCGGACGACGTGGACGCGCTCTTGCGCAGGTTGAGCACGGAGGCCGTCACGTACGAGACGGCGGCCTTGGGCGGCGCCGGCGTCGGCTTGGGCGCCGGCTTGGCCGCCGCGGCGGCCGGAGCGCTGGTCGACGTGTACTGCGCCGACACCCACCCCGTCCTCCCGTTCGCGGTGACCTTGAGCCAGCCGCCCGAGGTGGACAGCACGGAGAGCTTCGTGCCCTTGGCGAGCCGGGCGAGGACCGCGGAGGACGTCGTCGCCGACGCCCGGAGGTTGAGCGGGTTCGCGGTGACGTACCGGGTCGTCGTCGCGGCGGGCTTGGCGGCGGCCGGGGTGGCGACCGGCGCGGGCTTCGTCGGCCCGACGTACGCGGCCGACACCCACCCCGTGGTCTTGCCGTAGGTGACCTTGCGCCAGCTCCCCGAGCCGTCACCAGGCTTGCCGACGACGGCGGCGCCGCGCGGGACGAGGGTGAGCACCGCGGCGCTCGTGGACGCGCTCTTGCGCAGGTTCACGGCCGTCGTCGCGTAGTAGGTGCACGACGCGGGGGTCGAGCGGGCCGCGACGCGGGTCGCGTTCCGGCCGAGGTCGACGCCCTTGTTCTTGAGGTACGCGAGCGGGTCGACGTGCGCGGCGCCGGACCCGTAGGTGCCGCGCCAGACCTCGAGGTGCAGGTGGGGGGACGTCGACGTGCCGGTCGAGCCCACGTCGGCGATGCGCTGGCCCGCCTTCACCTTCTGGCCGACCTTGACGTACTTGTCGCCGTCGAGCACGTGCCCGTAGACGCTCGACACGGTCTCGCCGCCGACGGTGTGGCGCAGCACGACCCACTGGCCGAACCCGGTGACGCTGCCGGCCTTGAGCACCGTCCCGTCGGCGATCGCGTTGATCCGCGTGCCGGAGGTCGCGCCGAGGTCCTGGCCGAGGTGCCAGGTCGAGGCGTTGGGGATCGGCATGCAGCGCGGGCCGTAGTACGACGAGACCGAGTACGCGCGCGCCGCGAGGGGCGAGACCACGGTGGTCGCGGCCGCGCTCGCGCTCGGGGCCACGAGGGCCGTCCCGACCCCCGTGGCCAGCGCCGTCGCCATGACCAGGCCGACGCCCGTCCAGCGCCTCGTTCTCCGCACCATCTCGTCCCCCTGAAAAGCACCCGTTCGTCCGGCGTGTCGGGTTGACACGCCGTCAGCACGGTACGTGAGCGTTCACACCGGCGCGCGGCGAGCGCGGGTGAATCGTGGCCGCGGCCAGGGGTACCGTCGGGCCATGACGACGACGTCGGGTCCCGGCACGCCCGGGCTGCTCGCCGCGACGCTGCCCGTCCTGGACCTCGCGGTCGCGTCGGTGGCCGCGGTGCAGGACGCGGCGGCGCGCGCGGGCCGGACCGCCCCCGCTCCACCGCCCGACCCGGAGCGCGTCGCGGCGGCGTTCGCGAGCGACCGCCTCCTGCGCGTCGACGGGGAGCCTGTGGACGGCTTCGCGCCGCTCTCGGGGTTCTTCCGCGCCGCGGACGGCTGGGTCCGCACGCACGCCAACTACCCGCACCACCGCGCGCGGCTGCTCGCGCTCCTCGTCCTCCCCCACGGCACCGCCGCGAACCCGACGCGCGACGACGTGACCGCGGCGCTCGCGGAGCGGTCGGCGCAGGACGTCGAGGACGCCGCCGCGGCGACGGGCGCGATCGCCGTGCGCGTGCGCACCGAGGACGAGTGGCGCGCGTCGGCACCCGGCCGGGCGGCGGCGTCGGGCACCCCGGTGCGCACGGCGGTGCGCGACGACGACGGCGCCGCTCGACCGCTCGACCGCGGACCGCGCCCGCTCGCGGGGGTCCGGGTGCTCGACCTCACGCGCGTCATCGCGGGTCCGGTCGCGACCCGCACGCTCGCGCTGCTCGGCGCCGACGTGCTGCGCCTCGACCCGCCGAGGCTCCCCGAGATCGAGGTGCAGCACCTCGACACGGGCCAGGGCAAGCGGTCCGCGCTGCTCGACCTCGCGACCCGCGACGGCCGCACCCGCGCGCAGGAGCTGCTCGACGCGGCGGACGTCCTGGTCACGGGCTACCGGCCCGGGGCGGTCGAGGCGTTCGGGCTGGGCCTCCCGCCCGGCGCGGTCCGCGCGCGCGTCACGGCCTGGGGCGACGACGGCCCGTGGGCCGGGCGTCGCGGCTTCGACTCGATCGTCCAGGCGGCGAGCGGGATCGCGCTCGTCGAAGGCTCGCGGGACGGGGCGACGAGCCCGCCCGCGAGCGCGACACCCGGCGCGCTGCCCGCCCAGGCGCTCGACCACGCGACGGGGTACCTCGTCGCCGCGGCGGTCGTCGACGCGCTCGCCGGGCGCGCGGCCGACGGCCGCGGGCGCGACGTGGACGGCGCCCTCGCCCGCACCGCGCACGCGCTGCTCGTCGCGCCCCGACGCGACCCGGCGCACGGGGAGCCGCGCACGCCCGGGCCGCGCTGCGTCGTCGCGCACCGGGCGCTGCTCGACGGCCGGGCGGTCACCCTGACGACGACCCGGCCGGCGCTCGACCGCCTCGCCGGCGAGGGGGTCGACGACTACGCCGCGCCCGCGCGCCCGTGGGGCCAGGACGACCCGGCCTGGCCCGCCTGACGCGCCGCCTCCCGCCTGCAGGGACGGGCGCACCGGCTCGCGGGCCGGGCGCGGCGGCGCGGCGGGTCAGAAGTGGTCGAGGCGACGCAGGATCGCGCCCTCCCGCAGCGCCCACGGGCAGATCTCGACCTCGTCGACGCCGAGCGCGCGCATGGTCTCGACGGCGACGACGCCGCCTGCGACGATCTGGAACGTGCGCTCGGGCGTGATGCCGGGCAGCGCGGTGCGCCCCTCGGCGCTGATGCGCGCGAGCCGCGGCACCCAGTCCGCGAGCTGCGACCGCCGCATGCGCCACCGGTCGTCCGGGCCGACGGACTCCACCTGCATGCCCGCGAGGCGCGCGAGCGAGCGGAACGTCTTCGACGTCGCGACGACGTGGTCGGGCGCCGGGAGCGCGGCGAAGGCCTCGACCGTGGGCGCAAGGGTCGCGCGCACGTGCTCGCGCAGCGCGTCGACGTGCTCGGGGGCGGGCGGGTCGTCGCGTAGGTAAGCCATGGTCGTGCGCCCCGCGCCGAGCGGGAGCGAGACCGCGAGATCGGGCTCCTCGTCGACGCCCGACGCGATCTCGAGCGACCCGCCGCCGATGTCGAGGACGAGGAGGCGTCCGGCGGCCCAGCCGTGCCACCGGCGTGCCGCGAGGAACGTCAGGCGCGACTCGTCCTCGCCCGACAGCACGCGCACCGGCTGCCCCACACGCTCGCCGATCGCGGCGAGCACCTCGGGCCCGTTGGTCGCGTCGCGCAGCGCCGACGTCGCCATGGGGAGCATCTCGTCGACCGCGGACTCGCGCGCGAGCGCCATCGCGTCGTCGACGGCGGCGAGCATCGCGGCCACGCCCTCGGCGGACAGCGAGCCGTCGGGCTGGAGGTACCGCATGATGCGGACGACCGTCCGCGCGCCGGCCGCCTGCACGGGTCGCGCCGCGTACGCGGCGTCGACGACGGCGAGGTGCACGGTGTTCGAGCCGATGTCGAGGACGCCGAGTCGCGTGGTGGGGCTCACGCGCCGAGCCTAGTGGCGCCACCACCCGCCGCTCAGCGCGCGGCGGGCTCCGGGACCGGTCCGGGGTGCGCCGGGGGCGTGGTGCCGGCTGCGGCGTCGGCGAGCGCCTGGGCGTCCGCGACGACGGCGCGCTCCTCGGCGCGCGCGGCCTCGACGGCCTCGGCGCGCGCGGCGACGATCGCGCGGTGCAGGTCGGCGTGGACGCGGCGGCGCACGTCGCGCGCGATCTCCTCGGCCTCGTCCGGCTCGACGGTCTCGCCGTCGGCCTCGCGCAGCGCGACGACGTCCGCGACCTCGAGCGCGATGCGCCGCTCCGCGTCCGCGAGCAGCGCGACGACCGCGGTGTCCGCGGCGCGGCCGAGCCGGGTCTCCTCGAACGCGCGCGTCGCGTCGTCGACGATGGCCCGCGCCTGGGCGACGAGGTCGGACGCGATCGACGGCGAGTGCGCGGCGAGCGTCGCGAGGTCGTAGAGCAGGACGCCCTCGACGTCGGCAACGCGCGGGTCGACGTCGCGGTGCAGCGCGAGGTCGAGCACGACCGTCGGGCGGGCCTCGGGCTCGTCCCCGGCCCGGACCGCGGCGCGTTCGCGCGCCCGGACCACGGCGGCGGCGTCGAGCACGTGCTCGATCGCCTGCTCGCGCCGCTCGGCGCCCGGACGTGCGGCGTCCGCCGCGAGCGCCCGCCCGCGCGCGCCGCTGCACGACACCACGAGGTCGGCGTCCTCGAGCGCGGCGACGAGGTCCGTCACGGCCTCGACGCCGCGGGCGGCGGCGAACTCCTCGGCGCGCCCGGACTGCGAGTACACGCGCACGTCGTCGCACCCGAGCGCCCGCAGCGCGGCGAGGCTCGCGCCCGCGTAGGAGCCGGTGCCGATGAGCACCGCGCGCACCTGGTGCCACGGCGGCAGCTCGGCGGCGGCGAGGTCGAGGCCGAGCGCGACGACGGAGCGGCCCGCGCCGCCGAGCGTCGTCTGCGTGCTGACCTTCTTGGAGGTGCGCGACGCCGTCTGGAAGAGGAGCTCGAGCGTCGAGGACGTCACGCCGTCGGCGTGCGCCGTCTCGAGCGCCCGCTTGACCTGGCCGGCGATCTCGCGCTCCCCCACGACCATCGAGTCGAGCCCCGACGCCACCGCGAACAGGTGCTCGGCGACCTCGGTGCCGGCGCGCGTGCGGAACGACGCGAGCGCCTCGTCGACCGCGACGCCCGACGCGTCGGCGACCATGCGCGCGACGTGCTCGGTCGCGTGCTGCACGCCCGTCCCGTCGAGGGGGGCGTCCACGTCGAGGTACAGCTCGAACCGGTTGCACGTCGCCAGGACGACGGCACCGGTGATCACGTCGCACGCCGCGACCGCGGAGCCGCCGATCGAGTGGGCCCCGGCGGAGAGTCGCTCCAGGGCGTCGAGGTCGAGCTCGTGGTGGCTGGCCGTGAGGGAGAGAAGAGCCACAGTGCCTCCGATTTAATCATTCACCGGGGAGAGAGGCAGAATCGGTAGCTGTGATTCCTGTCGCCCTTTCCGCGGGCCATCCCCTGACCGACGGCCGCACGGACCGTTCACCGCTCGTGGAGGCCCTGCGCGCGGGCACGACGGGAAATCGCCCGGAAATGACACCGGTGTGGTTCATGCGCCAGGCGGGCCGCTCGCTCCCGGAGTACCGCGCCGCGCGCGAGGGCGTGAGCATGCTGGACTCGTGCCTGCGCCCGGACCTCGCGTCGGAGATCACGCTCCAGCCGGTGCGCCGGCACGGCGTGGACGCGGGCATCTTCTTCTCGGACATCGTGGTGCCGCTGCGCCTCGCGGGCGTCGAGGTCGACATCGCGCCGGGCGTCGGTCCCGTGATGGGCCAGGCGTACCGGACGCCCGACGACGTCGCGCGCCTCGTGGAGACCGAGCTCACCGAGGAGTCGCTCGCCCCGATCGTCGAGGCCGTCGCGCTGACCGTCGACGCGCTCGGCACGACGCCGCTCATCGGGTTCGCCGGGGCACCGTTCACGCTCGCCGCCTACCTCGTCGAGGGCCGGCCGTCGCGCGACCACCTCGCGGCGCGGGCCCTGCTGCGCGGCGACCCCGAGACGTGGCAGCGCCTCGTCGACTGGGCGGCCGACCTCACGGGCACGTTCCTGCGCGCGCAGGTGCGGGCCGGCGCGAGCGCGGCGCAGCTCTTCGACTCGTGGGCGGGCTCGCTCTCGCTCGCCGACTACGCGGCCGGCGCAGCACCCGCGAGCACGCGCGCGCTCGGTCACGTCGCCGACCTCGGCGTGCCCGTCGTCCACTTCGGCACCGGCACGGGCCACCTCCTGCCCGCCATGCGCGACGCCGTCACCGCGGCCGGGGTCCGGGACGTCGCCGTCGGCGTCGACTACCGCACCCCGATCGACGAGGCGGCGCGTCTCCTCGCCGACGGCCACGCCCCGGTCCCGGTGCAGGGCAACGTCGACCCCGCACTGCTCGCCGCGCCGTGGGACGTGCTGGAGGCGCACGTGCGCGACGTCGTGCGCCGCGGCCGCACCGCGCCGGGGCACGTCGTCAACCTCGGCCACGGCGTCCCGCCGGACACCGACCCGGACGTCCTGACGCGCGTCGTCGGGCTCGTCCACGCGCTCTCGGGCGAGGCCTCCGAGCGCGACGACGCCACGGAGGAGGCGACCGGACGGTGAGCACCGAGCCGACGACGTCCCGCACCCCGGAGCCCGCCCCCGCGACCCGCGAGGGGGTCGAGAGCGCCGACGCGGTCGTCGTCGGCGCGGGAGTGGCCGGCCTCACCGCGGCCCGGTCGCTGCGTGCGCGCGGCCTGCGCGTCGTCGTGCTCGAGGCCGCGGACGTCCCCGGCGGTCCCGTCCGCGGTGGTGACCTGCCCGGTCTCGACGGCGTCCGCGTGGACCTCGGCGCGGAGTCGTTCGCCGTGCGCGGGACGGCCGTCGGCGCGCTGGTGCGCGAGCTCGGTCTCGACGTCGTCGAGCCCTCGGGCGCGGGCGCCTGGGGCTACGCCGCGGGCCGCGCCTACCCCCTGCCGCGCGCGGGCGTGCTCGGCATCCCCGCGCACCCGTGGTCGCGCGACGTGCGCCGCGCCGTCGGCCTCGGCGGTGCCGTGCGCGCGAGCCTCGACCGCGTGCTGCCGCGCCGCTTCACGGACCTGCGCACGCTCGAGACGTTCACCCGCTCGCGCATGGGCGCGCGCGTGACCGAGCGCCTCGTCGCGCCCGTCGCGGGCGGCGTGCACTCGGCGCCCCTCGACCGGCTCGACGTCGCCGCCGTCGCGCCCGGGCTGCGCGAGGCGTTCGAGCGCGAGGGGTCGCTCGCGCGTGCCGTGGCGTCGCTGCGGGCGCTCGCCCCCGCAGGGTCCGCCGTGCGCGGCATCGACGGCGGCCTGCACCGCCTCGTCGAGGAGCTCGCCGCCGAGGCGGACGTGCGCCTGCGGCACGAGGTCACGGCCCTCTCGCGCCGTACGCCGCCGGGCGCGGCGACCCCGTGGTGGGTGGTCCGGGCCGAGGCCCCGGCAGGGCCGGTCGAGGTCGTCGCACCGCGGCTCGTCGTGACGACCCCGGCGCTCGTCGACGCGGTCGGGCCGCTCGTCGGCACGGCCGCCGACCCGCTGCCGGACCCGGAGCCCGGCGCGGACGTGCGCATCGTGACCCTCCTCCTGCGCGCTCCCGAGCTCGACGACGCGCCGCGCGGCACGGGCATGCTCGTCGCGCCGCCGCACCGGGACGCGGGCCGGGCGGCCCCGCCACCCGACGTCGAGGCGAAGGCCTTGACCCACTCGACGGCCAAGTGGCCGTGGCTGCGCGAGCGCGTGCGCGCCGCCGCCGGCCCGGGCCACCACGTGGTGCGCCTCAGCTACGGACGCATCGGGGCGACGTCGGAGCCGGAGCTCGACCGCGTCGTCGCCGACGCGTCGCGCCTGTTCGGCGTCGACCTCCGCGGCCGCGTCCTCGGGCACGTCGTGACCCGCTGGAACGGCGCGCTCCCCCCGCCCACGCCGGCCTTCCGGCGCGAGGTCGCGGCGTTCGTCGCCCGCGTGGACCAGGTGCCCGGGCTCGCCGTCACGGGCGGCTGGATCGCGGGCACCGGGCTCGCGTCGATCGTGGGCCACGCCCAGGAATGCGCGGAGCGCCTCGCCGCCGAGCGGTGAGGGAATCCTCCCGACAATCCAGGGAATACCGGGTCGGAAAAACGCGGTGAAATCGACCTGACAACTCGTCCTGATCTTTCCTGACCGGTCGTCAGGACCACGTCACCCCAGGCGGCGGACGTGTTCTCCGACGTGCGCATTTTCGTGGAATGCCCAAGTGGGGAGAGACTGGGACCGTGACCCCTGCAGGTACCCCTCCCCTCCGCGTGGGGACGCGCGGCAGCGCCCTCGCCACCACCCAGACCGGGCACGTCGCCCGACGCCTCGAGGAGCTGACCGGCCGGGACGTCGAGATCGTGCGCATCCGCACCGACGGCGACGTCCTCACCGGGTCCCTCGCCCAGATGGGCGGCACGGGCGTGTTCGTGACCGCGCTGCGCGAGGCGCTCCTGGACGGCCGCTGCGACGTCGCCGTCCACTCGCTCAAGGACCTGCCCACCGGCCAGGCGCCGGGCCTGACCGTCGTCACGCCCGAGCGGGAGAACCCGCGCGACGTGCTGTGCGCGCGCCACGGGCTCACCGTCACGACGCTGCGCCGCGGCGCGCGCGTCGGCACCGGCTCGCCGCGCCGCGCCGCCCAGCTCCGCTCCGTGCGGCCGGACCTCGACGTCGTCGACATCCGCGGCAACGTCGACACGCGTCTCGCCCGCGCGCTCGGACCCGACGCCGACCTCGACGCCGTCGTGCTCGCGTACGCGGGCCTCGCGCGCCTCGACCGGCTCGACGCCGTGTCCGAGGTGATCGACACCGCGATCATGGCGCCCGCCGCCGGCCAGGGCGCCCTCGCCGTCGAGGTCCGCACGTCCTCGCTCGACGACCCGGTGCTCGCCCGCGCGCTGCGCGACCTCGACCACGAGCCGACCCGCCTCGCCGTCCTGGCCGAGCGGTCGCTGCTCGCCCGGCTCGAGGCGGGCTGCGCCGCGCCCGTCGGCGCGCACGCGCTGGTCGAGGACGACGAGATCGTGCTCACGGCCGTCGTCGCGCGCGTCGACGGCGCCGAGCAGCTCACGCACTCCGCGCGCGTCGCGCTCCCCGCGGGGACGGGGTCGCCCGCCGCCGCGCGCGCCGCCCGGGACGACGCCGCACGCGGGCTCGGCACGCGCGTCGCCGACGCCCTGCTCGCCGACGGCGCCGCGCGCCTCGCCCCGCTGCGCGAGACCGGGCCCGAGGGCAGCCGTGAGGCCCGTGCGGGCTCCGCCGCACCGACCTCGTCGACCCGGGCGGTCGAGACCGCCCGCGAGCAGCTGCGCGACGGCGGCTACCGCGGCGAGGCCGGATGACGCCCGGACCGATGCGCGACCCGTCGCGCGGCCCCGCCCCCGTCGTGCCGCCCCCGCCGGCGAGCACGGGGCGCCGCGACCGCGACGCCGCGTCCGACCGACCCGCGTCGGACGCCCGTGGCCCGCTCGCGGGTCGCGCCGTCCTCGTCCCGCGCTCGCCCGAGCGCGCGGCCGGGCTGGCCGCCGCGCTCCGCGACGCGGGCGCCCGCGTCCTCGTCAGCCCCGCGATCGAGCGCGCCCCCGTCGAGGACCGCGCGCCCGTCGACCACGCCGTCGCGCGCCTCGTGCACGGCGACTTCGCGTGGGTCGTCGTGACGAGCGTCAACGCGATCGACGAGCTCGTCGCGAGCGCCGCCCGCCAGGGCGTCGCCCTCGGCGACGCCGCCCGCCGGGCCCGCTGGGCCGCCGTCGGGCCCGCGACCCGCCGCGCCCTGGAGGCGGTCGGCATCGCCGTGGACCTCGAGCCCGACGAGAGCTCCGCCCGCGGCCTCGTCGCCGCCTTCGCAGCCCTCGCCTCCGACGGAAGCCCGAGCACCTCCGGCCGCCCCGCCGCCGGGGCCGACCCGACCGGCCTGGTGCTCCTCCCGCAGGGGGACCTCGCCGCGCCGACGATGCACGACGGCCTGCACGACCTCGGGTACGTGCCGCACGTCGTCACCGCCTACCGCACCGTCACGCACGCGCTCGCGCCGGAGGTCGTCGCAGCGTGGCGCGGGGGCGAGGTGGACGCCGTCGTGCTGACGTCGGGCAGCGTCGCGCGCGAGGTCGCGCGGCAGCTCGGCCCGCGCGACGACGTCGCGGGCGTCGCGATCGGCGACCCGACCGCCCGGGCGGCGCGCGAGGTCGGGCTGCGGCTCGACGTGGTCGCGGACCGCCCGACCGACGCCGCGCTCGCGACCGCGGTGCGCACCGCCCTCACCACCGTCCCGTCGGACGGTCACGCGCCCTCGACCGGGGGCGCCGACCCGAGCGACCAAGGAGGCCCCTCGTGACCCACCAGCTCCCCGCCGGGCACCACCGGCCCCGCCGGCTGCGGACGAGCCCGCGCGTGCGGCGCCTCGTCAGCGAGACGCGCGTGCACGCGTCGGACCTCGTGCTCCCGCTGTTCGTCAAGGAAGGCCTCGACGCGCCGCGCCCCATCTCGTCGATGCCGGGCGTCGTGCAGCACACCGAGGCGACGCTCGCGGACGCCGTGCGCGACGCGGCGCGCGCCGGGGTGGGCGGCGTCATGCTGTTCGGCATCCCCGCCGAGCGCGACGCGACCGGCACCCAGGCGGACGCCGAGGACGGCGTCCTGCAGCGCGGGATCCGGGTCGCGGTCGAGGCGGCGCGCGAGCACGCCGGGGGCGGGCCCGTCGTCATGGCGGACACGTGCCTCGACGAGTTCACCGACCACGGGCACTGCGGGGTGCTCACCACCGGGCGCGACGGCTCCGTCGTCGTCGACAACGACGCGACGCTCGACCGGTACGCGTCGATGGCCGTCGCGCAGGCGCGCGCGGGCGCGGACGTCGTCGCGCCGTCCGGGATGATGGACGGCCAGGTCGGCGTGATCCGCGAGGCGCTCGACGCCGCCGGGTTCGACGACGTCGGCATCCTCGCGTACTCCGCGAAGTACGCGAGCGCGTTCTACGGGCCGTTCCGCGAGGCCGTGGACTCCGCGCTCCAGGGCGACCGCCGCACGTACCAGATGGACGCGGGCAACGCGCGCGAGGGGCTGCGCGAGGCGGACCTCGACCTCGCCGAGGGCGCGGACATGGTCATGGTGAAGCCCGCCGGGTCGTACCTGGACGTGCTCGCGGCGGTCGCGGAGATGTCGCCCGTGCCGGTCGCGGCGTACCAGGTGTCGGGCGAGTACGCGATGATCGAGGCCACCGCGGCGAACGGCTGGATCGACCGGCGCGCCGCCGTCACGGAGTCCGTCCTCGGCATCAAGCGTGCCGGCGCGGACGTGATCCTCACCTACTGGGCGACGGAGCTCGCGGGCTGGCTGGACGAGAACGACGGAAGGACGCGGGCATGACGGACACCGGAGGCTTCGGGACGGCGGAGGCCGTCCAGGCGGAGAACGCGGCGCTCTTCGGGGAGCCGGGCGGCGCGGACAACCACGCCGCGTTCGTGCGCGCGCAGGGCGTGCTCCCGGGCGGCGTGAGCTCGCCCGTGCGCGCCTACGGGTCCGTGGGCGGCGACCCGCGGTTCCTCGCCTCGGCGCGCGGCCCGTACGTGACCGACGTCGCGGGGCGCGAGTACGTCGACCTCGTGTGCTCGTGGGGCCCGGCCCTGCTCGGGCACGCGCACCCCGACGTCGTCGCCGCGGTCCAGGAGGCGGCGGCGCACGGGCTGTCGTTCGGCGCGCCGACGCTCGGCGAGGTCGAGCTCGGCGAGGAGATCCGCCGCCGCGTGCCCGCCGCGGAGCGCGTGCGCCTCGTGTCCACGGGCACCGAGGCGACCATGACGGCGATCCGGCTCGCGCGCGGCGTGACCGGGCGGGACGTCGTCGTGAAGTTCGCCGGCTGCTACCACGGGCACGTGGACGCGCTGCTCGCCGAGGCGGGCTCCGGCGTCGCGACGCTCGCCCTGCCCGGCTCGGCCGGCGTCACGGAGGCGACGGCGGCGGAGACGCTCGTGCTCCCGTACAACGACCTCGCCGCGGTCGAGGCGGCGTTCGCGGAACGCGGCTCCGAGATCGCGGCCGTCATCACCGAGGCGTCGCCCGCGAACATGGGCGTCGTGCCGCCCGCGGAGGGCTTCAACGAGGGCCTGCGCCGCATCACGGCCGCGCACGGCGCGCTGCTGATCCTCGACGAGGTGCTCACGGGCTTCCGCGTCGGGCCGAGCGGCTGGTGGGGCCTGGAGAACGCGACCCTGCGCGCGCAGGGCGCCGACGGGTACACGCCCGACCTGTTCACGTTCGGCAAGGTCGTGGGCGGCGGCATGCCGGTCGCGGCGGTCGGCGGACCGGCGACGGTCATGGACCAGCTCGCGCCGCTCGGACCCGTCTACCAGGCGGGCACGCTGTCCGGGAACCCGGTGGCCGTCGCGGCGGGCCTCGCGACGCTGCGCCTCGCCGACGAGGCGGTGTACGCGCGCGTCGACGAGGTGTCGGGCGTGCTGTCCTCGGCCGTGGGCTCCGCGCTCGACGCCGCGGGGGTCGCGCACCGCGTGCAGCGCGCGGGCTCGCTGTTCTCCGTGATGTTCGGCGAGCTCGCCGCGAGCGCGGGCGTGCGCGACTACGCGCAGGCCCAGGCGCAGGAGACGTTCCGCTACCGGGCGTTCTTCCACGCGATGCTCGACGCCGGGGTCAGCCTGCCGCCGTCGGTGTTCGAGGCGTGGTTCGTCTCGGCCGCGCACGACGACGACGCCGTCGCGCGCGTCCTCGACGCGTTCCCCGCGGCCGCCCGCGCCGCCGCGGAGGCGACGCCCGCCTGACCCGCGCTTGCGCCTACGCCGAACACGGGGTTGGTGTCGTTCTCCGGCGGATCACGACACCCACCCCGTGCTCGGCCGCGCGGAACCCCGTGCTGGGCGGCGTGGGTGGCGGTCAGGAGGTCGCGGCGCGGCCGGCCCGTCGGCCGAGCGAGCGGATCTGGAAGCCGAACGCGACGAGCATGACGCCCCAGACGATCGCGAAGAGCGCGAGCAGCCAGACGATCGACACGAGGCCCGCGTTCACGTTGAACAGCACGAGCAGACCGAAGACGATGCCGAGCAGGCCGGCGACGACGCCCCACCCCCAGCCGCTGCCGGGCACCTTGCGCAGGTCGAGGCTTGCGACGGTCTGGAAGAGCCCGTAGACGACGGCCCAGAAGCCGACGATCCACGTGAGGACGATCGCCGTCTTGCCCGGCCACACGAGCAGCACGACGCCGACGGCGAGGCTGAGCACGCCCATCGTCACGAGGACGGCGGTGCCGTTGCCGGTGCCCCGGCGCCGGATGCCCTCGACGATCTCGACGACGCCGTCGACGACCGCGAAGATCCCGACGACCCAGATGATGACGGCCGCGGTCTTGTCCGGCCACGACAACGCGACGATGCCGAAGAGGATGGCGAGCACGCCGCGGAGCACCGGCCAGTACCAGACCTGCTTCGCGGTGGTCGAGAACGCGGTGAGGATCGGGTCCTGCGTCGTCATGGTCACTCCCCGTGCCGAGGTGACGGGCCGGGCGCACCGGCCGCCCGGCGGCCCGTGGCGCCTCCCGCTTCGCCTCCATGGAACACCCGCAGGTCACGCGTGTCGCGGCGAGCCGCGCGCGGGGCCTGCGCGCGGGGCCTGCGCGGGGCCTGCGTGCCGGTGGTCTCAGGCCCCGGCGGGCCGTGGGGCGAGCGTCGGCGCGGGGGCGCGCCGGCGTCGTCCGGACCAGATCACGAGCACGGCGAGCGCGAGCACGCCGGCGAACGCGAGCACGGGGCCCGCGAAGAACGGGCCGATCCGCCGGTCGGCGACGACGGAGTACGTCGGCGTGTACGCGACGTCGGCGGCGGCGGGCGCGAAGACGAAGTCGGAGACGATCTCGGTGCCCGGTTCGGTGAACACCTGCTCGTGGGACGTGACGAAGCCGCCCGCCCGGAGCAGCGCGGCGAGCTCGGCGGACTCGACGGTCGCCGGGTCCACGCGACCCGCGAACCGCACCGTCGGCTCGTACGCCTCCGCGGTCGGGTCGACGCGGTCCACGCGGTGGTCGGCGAGCACGTACGTGCGGGTGCTCTGCGTGTCGTCCGCGACGGCGGACATGCGCATCGGGTAGACGAGCGAGCTGCTGGGGAACGTGACGCGCAGCGGCTGGAGCGTCCCGTCGAACGTGGCGGCCTCCTCGGGTGCGAGGCGCGCGGCGACGAACGACCACCCGTCCTGCACGTAGGGCGCGAGCGCGGTCTGGATCGTCTCGGGGAGCTGGAAGCCGCGCTCGGTGAGCCACGCCCCGAGCGAGCCGGCGTCGCTCGCGCCGAGCGTCGTCACGTCGAGCGGCCCGAGCCGGACCTCGCCGAGCACCGCGACTCCGGCGGCACCCCCGGCGCCGTCGCTCCCGGAGCCGAACCCGAGCTCGGGCCACCACCGGTGGTCGGAGACGACGGCGCGCGGCGCGGTGAGGGCGTCGAGCTCACGGAACACCTCGGGGTCGGCGAGCGCGACCTCCGCGGGCGCGGGCGTCGGCAGGATCAGCCCGACCTCCGGCGCGTTGGACAGCGCGTCGAGCTCGAGCAGCACGGTCTGCGTCGTGCCGTCCCACTGGAGGACGGCGGTCTCGCTCGAGACCGACGTGTCGTACGCGGGGCCGTCCACGAGGCCGCCGCACGCGCACGCCCCCGCGGGCGGCGCCGCGACCACGGTCCCCGCCGCGAGGGCGAGCGCGACCGCCGCCGCGCGCACCGCCCGTGGTGCTCGTGTTCCCCTGCTCATGCTTGGGAGGGTAGGAGCGCCCCGGGGGTGGCGCGCGGCGAGCGTCGAATCGTGATGGGCCCGTGACAGCACCGTGACCGGTCGCCCGGCACGGGCCGTCGTGGGGAGGGTCAGGCGACGGCGGCGGAGACGCCGAGGTGGACGAGGACGCCGATGACGACGGCCCACGCCGCGACCGCGGCGACGCCCCAGACGAAGACGCGGGTGCGGGGCGCGCCGAACCCGACCATCGCGGCGGCGGTGACGTGGCTCGGCAGGAGCAGCGGCCCGAGCAGGCTGACGCCCGGGACGCCGTAGCGGTCGAACACGCGGCGCACGCGCTGCATCTTGGGAGTGGCGCTCTTGGTGCGGCCGCGCGTCACGCCCGCGCGTGCCGCGCCGGCGAGCCAGACGACGGCCGCGAGCGCGAGCGCGTTGCCGACGATCGCGACGGGGATGGAGATCCGCACGTCGAGCCCTGCGACGACGCCGAGGGCCGCCCCTCCCTCGGCCTCGACGTACGGGACGGCGCCGGCGACGAGCACGCCGACCCAGCGCAGGAAGGGCGGAAGTGCCTGGGTGAGCTCCTGGAGCCAGGAGACGATGTCGGTCATGGTGTGCCTCTCGTCGGTGGGATGCGTCCAGACTCCTGCCGACGTCGCGGGTTCGGCAGTGCGCGGTGTCACCGGCTCGCGTGGGCGCCTCACGCCCGGGCGGTGACACGTGTCATGACGATGCCCGCGCCGTCGTCGGCCTGCCACGGGATACCCGAAGGGGGTATGCTTCAGGTACCCTGGTGGGGTATGGATGAGGCGAGCGTCCCACCACGGTGCGGACGCCGCCGCGCCTGACGAGGAGGAGAGCATGACCGACACGCCCGACGCTCCCGCCGTCGCGGTCGAGCACGCGGACCACGCGGGCCCGCACGGGTACGCGTCCGACAAGGAGGCGTACCTCAAGCGGATGCGCCGCATCGAGGGGCAGGTACGCGGCATCGCCCGCATGATCGACGAGGACGTCTACTGCATCGACATCCTCACGCAGGTCTCCGCCGTCACGAAGGCGCTGCAGGCCGTGAGCATCGGCCTCGTCGAGGACCACCTGGGCCACTGCGTCGTCGACGCGGCCCGCCAGTCCGAGGAGGAGGGCGCGGCGAAGGTCAAGGAGGCCGCCGACGCCATCGCCCGCCTCGTCCGTAGCTGAACCCCCCATCCCCACCCGAGGAGCACCATGAGCACCGTCACCACCCTGGGCGTCACCGGCATGACCTGCGGCAACTGCGTCGCGCACGTCACGAAGGACCTCGAGGCCGTGCCCGGAGTCGAGAACGTGAGCGTCGAGCTGCGCGTCGGCGGCGCGTCCGAGGTCACGGTCTTCTCCGACGACCCGCTCGACGAGGCGGCGCTGCGCGAGGCGGTCGACGAGGCCGGCTACGAGGTCGCGTCGCTCGAGGTCCAGGAGGACGCCCTCGCCGCCCAGTACGCCGAGCAGGCCGCGGAGAAGCAGGAGGCGCACTCGTGCGCGTGCGGATGCGGCACGGCCCCGGCCGAGGGGGCCGCGCCCGCCACGAAGACGTACGACCTCCAGGTCCCGCCCCGCGCCTGACACGGTCCCCAGTCACGCCGCGCACCCGGCACGACCCGCGACGCCCGTCCCGGCAGGACGAGCGCCGTGACCACCGCCCGGGTGCCCGACGCCGGAGCCCGCCTCGCGCACGCGAGTCGCCTCCGCCGTCGGGCACCTCGGAGCACCACCCCGCGGACCGCCCGCCGACCGTCGCCACCGCGACCCGGGCCCTCCGCGCCGCGCCCGCCCGCACCGGCGGACGCCCCCGCCGCGACGCCCGCCACCCCGGGCCGCCGCCGGTGACCTCCACCCGAGCACCCGTCGTAGGAGTCACCCTGATGACCGCCCAGCCCACGCCCACCCCGACCGCCTCCGGCCCCGCCGACGGCCGACCGTTCGCCGAGGTCGACCTCGCGGTCGAGGGCATGACGTGCGCGTCGTGCGTGGCGCGCGTCGAGAAGCGGCTCAACCGCGTCGACGGCGTCACCGCCACCGTCAACCTCCCGCTCGAGAGCGCGCACGTCGTCCTCGCCGCCGACGTCACCGACGCCGACCTCGTCGCCGCCGTCGAGAAGGCGGGCTACACCGCCCGCGTCACCACCCGCCGCACCCCGGTCGACCACGCCGCCACCTCGGCGAACCAGCCCTCTCCCCCGCCGAACCAGGCCGTTACCCCGCCGAGCCCGGCCTCTACCTCAGCGGACCGGGCCCCTACCTCGACGGACCGGGGCGAGCCGAGCGACGAGGCGGTGGGGGCGGCCCCGCGCCGGCGCACCGACGCCGCCGTCACGACCGGACCGAACCCCCTCCCGAGCACCGACCGCGGCACGGACCTGCGGCGACGGCTCCGCGTCGCGGCCGTCCTCACCGTCCCGATCCTCGCGCTCTCGATGGTCCCGGCGCTGCAGCTCACCGGCTGGCAGTGGGTCGTCGCGGCGCTCGCGCTGCCGGTCGTGACGTGGGCCGCGTGGCCGTTCCACACGGCAGCGTTCCGCGCGGCGCGCCACGGTGCGTCGACGATGGACACGCTCGTGTCGCTCGGCGTCGTCGCGGCGACGCTGTGGTCGCTGTGGGCGCTGCTGCTCGGCGGTGCGGGCGAGCTGGGGATGCGGATGCAGCCGACGCTCGTCCCGTCGCGCGACGAGATGGGTCCGCCGGAGCTCTACTTCGAGGTCGCGGCGGTCGTCACGACGTTCCTGCTCGCGGGCCGGTACGCGGAGCACCGGTCGAAGCGCCGGGCGGGCGACGCGCTGCGCTCGCTCCTGGAGCTGGGCGCGAAGGACGCGGAGCGCGTGGTCCTGGGGCCGGACGGGGCGCCGCGCACCGGTCCGGACGGCACGCGGCTCACGGAGCGCGTCCCGGTCGCGGGCCTCGCGGTGGGTGACGTGTTCGTGGTGCGGCCGGGCGAGAAGGTCGCGACGGACGGCGTGGTGCTGGAGGGAGCGAGCGCTGTCGACACGTCGCTGCTCACGGGCGAGCCGGTGCCGGTGGACGTCGGCCCGGGCGACGACGTGACGGGCGCGACGGTCAACGCGTCGGGCGCGCTGCTGGTCCGCGCGACGCGCGTGGGCGAGGAGACGACTCTCGCGCAGATCGGGCGCCTCGTGACGCAGGCGCAGACGGGCAAGGCGCCGGTGCAGCGGCTCGCGGACCGCATCTCGGCGGTGTTCGTGCCGGTCGTGCTGGTGCTGGCGGTCGCGACGCTCGTGGGCTGGCTGCTCGCGGGGGCGGGGACGCAGTTCGCGTTCACGGCGGCCGTGGCGGTGCTCATCATCGCGTGCCCGTGCGCGCTGGGGCTCGCGACGCCGACGGCGCTGCTCGTCGGGACGGGGCGCGGGGCGCAGCTCGGCGTGCTCATCAAGGGGCCGGAGGTGCTCGAGTCGACGCGCCGCGTGGACACGGTCGTGCTCGACAAGACGGGCACGGTCACGCGGGGTGCGATGGCGCTCGAGGCGGTCGTGACGCCGTCGGGCCGCACCGCGCTCGCGGACCTCGCGGGCGACACCGCCGCGCTCGACGCCCTGCGCCACGCGGGGGCGGTCGAGGCGCTGAGCGAGCACCCGATCGCGCGCGCGGTGGCGGCAGCGGCGCGCGAGGTCTCCGCGCCGGTCGACGCGCAGGGCACGGAGCCCCGGGTCGGGGCGGACGGCGTCGTCGTCGGGTCGCTGCAGGCGCTCGACTTCCGCAGCGCGCCGGGCGGCGGGGTCGAGGCCGTCGTCCGCACGGCGCACTCGGGGCTGTCGCTCGGGACCGACGGCGGTGCAGGGCTCCACGCGCGGCGCGTGCTCGTGGGTCAGCCGTCGTGGCTCGCGCGCGAGGGCGTCGCACCGGACCCGGCGCTCGACGACGCGTTCGCCGCGGCGGAGTCGTCGGGCGCGAGCGCGGTCGTCGTCGCGTGGGGCGGCCGTGCGCGGGCGGTGCTCGTGCTGCGCGACCCGGTGAAGCCGACGTCGGCCGAGGCGGTGCGCGAGCTCCGCGGGCTCGGGCTGCGGCCCTACCTGCTCACGGGTGACGGCGAGGGCGCGGCCCGCGAGGCGGCGCGCGCCGTCGGGATCGCGGAGCAGGACGTGGTCGCGCGCGTGCTCCCGGACCAGAAGGTCGACGTCGTCGCGCGCCTCCAGCGCGAGGGGCGCGTCGTCGCGATGGTCGGGGACGGCGTGAACGACGCCGCGGCGCTCGCGACGGCGGACCTCGGGCTCGCGATGGGCACGGGGACGGACGTCGCGATCGAGGCGAGCGACCTCACGCTCGTGCGCGGCGACCTGCGCACCGCGGCGACGGCGATCCGGCTCTCGCGCCGGACCCTGCGGATCGTCCAGGAGAACCTGTTCTGGGCGTTCGCGTACAACGTCGCGGCGATCCCGCTCGCGGCCGCGGGCCTGCTCAACCCGATGATCGCGGGCGCGGCGATGGCCGCGAGCTCGGTGATCGTCGTCGGGAACTCGCTGCGCCTGCGCCGCGCCGCCTGAGCCGACCCGCCCTTCCTCGGCGTCGAGCACGGGGTTGGGGTGGTTTTAGCGCGGGGATAGGCGGGGACCCCCGGGGGGGGGGGGGGGGGGGGGGGGGGGGGGGGGCGGGGGGCCGCGGCGGGGGG